>JALTKP010000067.1:3570-6899 GCA_027078075.1 Gammaproteobacteria bacterium
TAGTAATAACATCATTCTACCCATTATCAGTGCTTATAGTTTTTCTTCAACGCTTAATCAAACCGTTGCTCAACGAGTTGAATCACTTTTCAACACCGTAATACGTTTTTTTCATCGCAGCGATACCTCAGAATGTTCTCGCTATATTATTGGTGTTGAAAATAACTACTTTCTATTACAACGCTATCATTCGAGTAATAACAAACCAATGGTTAGTTATAATAGAGTAGGGGACTATTCCGCATTATTAGCACGTTTATCTCAAGTAGAGCCAAGCTATTCGGCTGTGGTTTTTGATGAATTAACGCTACAAAATCACTTTTTACCTACTATTTACGCTGCTCATCAGCATGGCCAAATAGATGTTTATGTACACGTAGAAGGCAATATTGCCAATATTTATATTCTTGATGAACAAGGTGCCCTGTTTCATACAAAACAGGAATTTTATAATCTGGATACAATTATGGCGCATTATGATTCTTTCTTTTATGCGGTCACACAAAGAATCAACAGCTTTTGTCTTGAAAATGGACAGTCACGGCCTTTAAAGGTTCGCTTTTATACATTAATACAGGTTCTTCGGCATTGGGACATAAAACCTTATTACATTGATCATATGCAAATCCCAATTAATCCAGTTGATGTCACTGTCATCATTGAGATTATCAATAATCAAACCGAATATAATATTTTCTGTAATGACCGTGAATTTACCTCATTACACTATGGTGATAATGTCTTTACACAACTTGCTGAACATATCTTGTCTCTTCGGATTGGCAAATCAAATTATCCACTTTATATCAGTGATATCGATTTACCACTTGAAAGCGATAATGACGATGCACAACAAACGCCTCAAACAATTAATTATCTTCAATATAAAATAAAATTTGAACAACAGCTGAATTCTGCCCTTAACAAGCTATTTGAACTACGCGTAAATACTTTATCCTGATAGTTACTTTGCAAATCACTGCTCTGCTGTTAGAGTAAGCATCAATATATCTATTATAATCATAAACCTATGACTAACACTCAATTGCGAAGGCATGTACTTCCGATCACCATTGGTATTGGTCTCGTTGCCTTTTCTCTTGTGTTTCAACTTACTGATAACAGCTTTATCTCCAAACTACGTGATCGTATGGAATGGATAGCCTATGATCTTCGTCTCCAGTTTACGCTTCCGGATAATCCGACTCCTCATGAAAATATCGTTATTATTGATATTGATGATAAATCCTTATCTGAAGAAGGTCGCTGGCCCTGGCCACGGGAAAAAATTGCCCGGCTAACTCAAAAGCTGACTGAAGCCGGTGTCATCGTCACCGTCTTCGATATTATTTTTTCTGAGCCTGAAGCTAATCCGGCTATTACTATTCTGGATCTTCTTGAGGGTGTCAAAGTTGATGAGCTTGTTACCGAAACACTGATCAATATTGCGGACCAAATTGATGGTGATGTCGCTCTGGCCACAAGTATGCTCGATAAAGATATTGTACTTGGCTATGCGTTTCTCAATGATAATGAGGAATATGGTGTAATAGGCACTCCACTTAATGTTACTAACCTTCCCGAACTGACCAATACCAGTATTCTTAATCAAGATGGCTTTCTATCTAATCTCGATATTTTGCAAAGTGTTGCTAATTTTGGTGGCTTTCTTTCGGTCGATCCTGATGCAGATGGCGTGATACGACGAGCTAGCTTAATTTATGAATATAAAGGCAATTTTTATCCTTCTCTGGCATTAGAGGCAGTGCGCTTATTTTATGCCAGTGAAGAGGTCACAATTAAAACTGCACCTATTGGTAATATTAACGCCATGGAATATTTATCGCTTGATGTGGTTGAGGTTCCTACTGATGGCATCGGTGCTGTTTTGGTACCCTTTAGAGGCCCTGCCTTCAGTTTTAACTATTTTTCAGCCTCCGACATCCTTAATGATAAAGTTGCACCTGAAAAATTGGCCAAACTTGAAAGCACCATCGCTTTTATTGGTGCAACCGCAACTGGCTTAAATGATCTTAAAGCAACACCCGTAAACCAAATTTATCCGGGGGTTGAAATTCATGCCAGCATCGCAGCAGGTATTATTGATTCAAGTGAAGTCTCTGGTGTCACACAAGATGAAACCTTTACTCAACTGACTTTTCCTGCTGAACCTGATTGGGCACAAGGTCTTAATTTTGTTATCACCCTTGTTTTAGGCCTTATCCTTGCTATTACATTACCTTTTTTAAGTCCGCTATATTCAATTTTATTCTTTGCTAGCAGTGCTGGTAGCTTATTAGGTTTTAATATTTGGCTATGGAATGAATATAATTTCGTCGTTGCTGTTGCCAGTCCGTTAATGATGATTGTCATCTTATCCATGTCCAATCTTGCCTATGGTTTCATCTTTGAATCACAAGGCAAAAAGCACTTACGCGACCAGTTCGGGCAATACATTCCACCCGCACTCGTTGATCAAATGCTGGAATCTGATGAGGACCTTGGCTTTGAAGGTGACCGGCGTGAAATGACTGTGTTATTTGCCGACATACGTAGCTTTACGACTATTAGTGAATCACTTTCACCTACCGAACTTAAAGATATGTTAAATCGATTCTTCACACCAATGACGGAAATTATCTTTAATAAACAAGGCACGATTGATAAATATGTCGGTGATATGATTATGGCATTTTGGGGTGCTCCTTTGCATGATGAACACCATGCCAAGCATGCGATTGATGGCGCACTTTCCATGCTTGCTAAAGTAGAAGCAATGAAACCCGAATTGGATGCCTTAGGTTATCCTCCCATCAATCTGGGTGTTGGTTTAAATACCGGAATGATGAACGTGGGTAACATGGGATCTGAATTTAGGCGTGCCTATACTGTGCTTGGCGATGCTGTCAATTTATCTTCGCGTCTGGAAGGGCTTACTAAACAATATGGCGTCAAACTTATTGTTGGTGAAAATACTCGTGAAGGACAAGATGATTATATATTCCGTCGCCTGGATAAAGTGCAAGTTAAAGGGAAAACTGAACCTGTTATTATTTATGAACCCATCTGTTTGGTTAGTGATGCAGATGATGCACTTTTAACTTCACTTGAACAACATGAAGCTGCTTTAGATCACTACTATGCAAGAGAATGGGACGAAGCTAAAAAATTATTTAATCAACTAAAAGAAAATGATCCCGACAGAATGATTTACAGTATCTATCTGGATCGCATGTCAAGCATGAATCTATTACTACTCACTGACGAATGGGATGGTACTTTCGAACACACAACTAAATAACTTATATCATTACATCGGTGGTGTGGTT
>JALTKP010000068.1 GCA_027078075.1 Gammaproteobacteria bacterium
TACGTTGCAAGCCGTGCTTACGTAATTTCTCGACTAACGTTGTTCTACGCATGTTGAGGCGTTTTGCTGCGTGAGCAACAACGCCATTAGCCTCATCAAGCGCTTGTTTAATTAAACCGTATTCCAATTTGAGTAAATGTTCTTTTAAATCAAAATTATCTTTCGGTAACTGCTGACTTGGATCACGATAACTGTCAGCAGGAAATTCATTCAATTCAGCTTCTGGCGTAGATTCTGCAATCGCAATACCCTGAATACGGAATTTCTCAGGCAGGTCAGGTAAATCAACCACACCATAAGGGTGCAAAATAACCAGACGTTCAATCAAGTTTGCTAATTCACGTACATTGCCTGGCCAGTGATATTGGCAAAGCGAGATAATGGCAGCGGGTGTTAAACGAACTGAACCACGTTTCTCATTTTCAAAACGACTGATCAATTCATTGGTTAATAATGGTATATCACTATTTCGCTCACGAAGTGGCGGCATTTCAATCGGAAAAACATTCAAACGATAAAACAAGTCTTCACGAAACTCACCGTCTTTAATCTTGTCTTCAAGGTTTCTGTGTGTCGCGGCAATAATCCTTACATCTGCCTTAATACTCTTGTTACTGCCTACCCGTTCAAAGGTTCTTTCCTGTAAAACACGCAGTAATTTAACCTGCATTGTTAGGCTCATGTCGCCAATTTCATCTAAAAATAGTGTGCCGCCTTCTGCCATTTCAAAACGCCCCTGACGAGCAGTAATGGCGCCCGTAAAGGCCCCTTTTTCATGACCAAACAATTCACTTTCAAGTAAATCAGCGGGGATAGCGCCACAATTAATAGGAACAAAGGGTTTATCTCGGCGCGGCGAGTTGTAGTGCAGATTACGTGCAACGACTTCCTTACCTGTACCTGATTCACCCAAAATAAGTACATTCGCTGTTGAGCTTGCCACTTGTTCAACCAACTTGCGTACGTGACGAATTGCACGGCTATTACCAACTAAGCTACGAAATAATGTTGATGTGCGCCCCACATCACTGGCGCGCCGACTTTCGCGGTAAATCCGTGCTTTTTGTAACATGCTACTGAGTTGAGTATTGGACGCCGGCATGACAATACCGCCTAAAATACCTTCAGTTGAGTCTATACTCCCTATTTCCTGCATAACTTCGCTATCACTCAACAACAAGACCGGTACATCTTCTTCAAGCTCTCTAATGGCGGTGAGTATTTCATTTCTATTCTCATCGCCATGACAATCACCGACCAAAATGACTTGCACCGTTTCAACTGCTTTTAACTCGGTTTGCCAGGCTTCACAGCCGACACTCACCACGTCATTTTGCTCAAGAAAAGTAAAAATGACTTTCAGATCACTGACACGCTGGACATTATCATCAATAATCAAGATTCTACTGGTTATCATGCTGCTTTAAATCCCTAGGGTGTTTTAAACTTATTTTTGTTGTTTTTTTGACGCCTAACGTCAGAATCTAAAGTAAAGCAGCTGGCCAGCAATATGTCAAAATATTGTCGTGTGTTATTGGTAAACAATTGTAACTTGCGTCATTTATTGGTCATAAAATCAAATACCACTCTATAATAATAG
>JALTKP010000069.1 GCA_027078075.1 Gammaproteobacteria bacterium
GCACCTGTTTTGGTCAATGCAAAATGCGGCTAAGCGTTATACAATCGTTAAAAATAACAAAATGGTGCAATAAGGGAAGATTATGCCTCATAACGAAGACATTATAACTGCCGAGTCTGCCGGTACGCTTGATGGCCTATTAAGGGCACGTATTAAGCGTAGCCCTGATCGTGTTGCATATCGTCAATTTGACAAGCCATCGTCAAGCTGGAAAGAATTTAACTGGCAAGAAGTAGGTGATCTCGTTTCTCGCTGGCAACAGGCTATCGCCAAAACAGATCTTGAAAGTGGTGATCGCGTTGCGCTGTTAATGAGAAACGGTGTTGACTGGGTTGCTGCCGAACAGGCCGCTATGGGCTTAGGTCTCGTAATTGTGCCTTTATACTGTGACGATCGCCCAGATAATATTGCTTACATCCTAAATGACTCTGCCACAGAGATGTTAATTGCCAATGATGCCATGTGGCGACGAATTCATTCATCCTGCAAAGATATTAAATCACTTAAACATGTCATCATTGTTCCGGTCGATGAAGAAGCCAAAGGTGTTGAGGAAAATAGCCAAATCCACATTACCGAAAATTGGTTGCCAAAAGAAAGTGCTGAACTTCAATCACACGATAGAAAACCTGAAGAACTTGCTACGATAGTTTATACCTCAGGTACCACAGGACGACCTAAAGGCGTGATGCTAAGTCATCATAATATTTTGTCTATCACTAATTCAGTTTTACTATCCTTTGCCATTTATACTGACGATCTGTTTTTATCATTTTTACCCTTATCACATACCTTCGAAAGAACCGTTGGGCATTACATGCCAATTATGGCAGGTGCTAGCGTTGCCTATTCGCGTTCAGTTGCCTTACTTGGTGATGATATGCAACAAGTCAAACCGACAGTGATGGTTGCTGTACCACGAATTTTCGAACGTATTCATAGCCGCATCATGCAACAACTTAATAAAAAATCTTTTATCGCACGTGGACTATTTAATCTAACCGCGACACTAGGTTGGTGGCGTTTTGAAAACCAACAGGGTCGAGGTAGTCTACTTAAAACACTTGCTTACCTGCCACTTTTGCCACTATTAAATCCAATCATCTCTAAGAAATTCTGCCAAAAAATGGGCGGTAATATGCGACTAACTGTGAGTGGTGGTGCCGCATTACCAATTGCAGTTGCACGAGTCATGATCGGTCTTGGTTTAAATATCACGCAAGGCTATGGCATGACTGAAACCAGCCCAGTGATTAGCTCTAACCCCGTAGATGATAATGACCCAACCAGTGTTGGTGTTCCCTTCAAAGGTATTGACGTTCGCATTGGTGAAAATGATGAACTACAAGTTAAAACACCCGGGATGATGCTTGGCTACTGGAATAACCATGCGGCGACCACTGAAGTTATTGGCTCTGATGGGTGGGTTCATACTGGGGACCAAGCACGAATTGAAAATAACCATATCTATATAACCGGTCGACTCAAAGATATTTTAATTTTATCTAATGGCGAAAAAGTACCACCGAGTGATATGGAATCGACGATAGTCATGGATCCTCTTTTTGAACAAGTTTTAGTGATCGGTGAAGGACAATCTTTCCTCAGTGCTTTAGTTGTATTAAATGCAGAAGAATGGGTGAAACTCGCCAACCATTTTGTAATTGATCCCTATAACAAAGAGAACTTAAACGACTCTCGTGTACACAGCCATATCATCAGCATTATGAGAAAAGCTCTACATGAATTTCCTAGCTATGCAAAAATACGCCGTGTTGCACCGACACTTGAGCAATGGACTGTCGAAAATGATTTAATGACACCCACAATGAAAATAAAAAGAAATAAAGTTATTGCACTTAATGACGATCTTATTAAAGATATTTATTCATAAATCAAGGTAACCAAAGAACATTAATGCCTCTTACAGAAGAAAAATGTTTTGAAATTGCTATACGTATAGTAACGCAGCATAACAAAGAAGATTTACTTAATACTTTCCAAATAATATTAGAGGAACTATTCCCAGAATGTCAAAGATCCATTTATGACATCATCGATAATAAATTCACCACTCCCCCCTCTGAATATAATGAACTTCTTCAGCAATCTATTCTTTCGCATCAAATTATTTTTGATGAGGATAGATGTGTTTGTGTCTTCCCCATTAGCAGCTTAGGAAAAATTAGTAATATTATTTTATTGCAAGGAACGTTAATCTCAGGAAAATCTTCTCTGCTTAAAAATCTAATGGAACTATTCAACAATCAGCTGCTACTGCTCGACAACAACAATCATGATGCACTAACAGGGCTTTTAAACCGTCATTCTTTTGAAGAGCGTATTACAAACCTTATCGATA
Source organism: Gammaproteobacteria bacterium (assembly GCA_027078075.1). Classification (GTDB taxonomy): domain Bacteria; phylum Pseudomonadota; class Gammaproteobacteria; order AKS1; family AKS1; genus Sulfuriflexus. The sequence goes on from JALTKP010000069.1 coordinate 2,363, forward strand.
CTTTTCAGCGTAGGGGCAATGACAACCTACCCCAGTATTGCTTTGCTATTCTCGATATCGATTTCTTCAAGAAAGTAAATGATAATTTTGGGCACCTATATGGTGATGAAGTACTGATATTATTTAGCAATATAATGGAAACCACCTTCCGCCATGACGATATGCTATTCCGTTATGGTGGCGAAGAATTTTCCGTATTATTAAGAGATATTGAACTTAATACCGCAATGATGGTTCTTAATCGTTTTAGAGAAAATATTGCTCTGTATAATTTTCCGCAAGTGGGCTCCATCACCGTCAGTATCGGTGTTACAGAAATTAGGGCAGGCATCGGTCGAGCTGACATTATCAGCAGGGCTGATCAGGCTTTGTATTTCTCAAAAGAGAATGGTCGCAATCAGGTTAATTGCTATGAAGAGCTTATATCAACAGGGAAACTCATCAGTAAATCAACTAATGTTGATGATATTGAGTTATTTTAACCTATTCTCTCCTTTAGGCTCATCACTTATTAAGATTATGAAATACAACAACTTCAAGGAACACTCATATGCGTATTATTAAAATTCTATTGAGTCTGGTGGTTATTCTAGTCGCCATTACCATTGCAGCCCCTTTTTTCCTTGAACCAAATGATTTTAAAGAAGAGATTGCCAGTGCCGTTGAAAATGCTACGGGAAGGAAACTAGACATCAATGGCGATCTGGATATCAGTGTATTCCCATGGCTTGGGCTTAAAACGGGTAAATTAAGTTTAGGTAACCGTGCTGGCTTCGAAGAAAAATCATTTGCCACTATTGAATCTGCACAAATACGTGTCAAATTAATCCCTTTATTTAGCAGTAAAATCGAGATGGATTCATTACAACTCAATGGTCTAGCTCTCAATTTGCAACAATTAAAAAACGGTAAAAACAATTGGTCAGACTTATCCGCTAAGTCTGACAACAGCTCCAATAAAAAACCTGAACCATCTGATCCTCCTAAAATTGCTGCTCTTGCTATTGGTGGCATCGAAATTAAAGACTCGAATATTCGTTTTCGTGATGCGCTATCAAGTCAGGACTTAAAGCTAACTCAACTAAACTTACAAACAGGACCACTTGAATTAGGTGCGCCAGTTGATATTTCGCTTTCTACACACGTTTCTGCTCAACAACCAAATATAAATGGTTCATTTGAAATCACTACTGAGTTTAAGGCTAACCCATTTGATGGTACTTACCAGCTTAATAACAGCCAAATTGTTGTTAACCTAAAAGGTAAAACACTCCCCGCAGGGCATCTTAAAGGCACATTAAAGGCCAGCATTGCAGCAAACCTTATAACCCAAAAATTAAACCTATCTAAGCTTACCGCTGTCAGTGATCCTCTTACTATTACGGGTGACATGAATATTTCTAAGATCTTTGCGACAAATCCAAAGTTCTCTGGGGAAATTAGTGTTGCTGAATTTAGCCCTAAAAAATTACTTAATAAATTCAAAATTGCCATACCGACAATGGCTGATTCAAAAGCATTAGATCGAGCTTCTTTCAATACCAACATCAACGGTAGTCTTCAAAAAATAAATTTCAACAAATTGAATTTAGTTCTTGATGATAGTCTTATTCAAGGCGACGTTAGTTTGCTAAATAAAAAGCGTAAATCTATTAGCTATAACATCGTACTTGATCAAATTGATCTAGATCGTTATTTACCGCCAGCTGCCACACAAACTACGAACTTCAGTATAATTCCTATCGCAATTGCAGCACCAACTCCTGCCGCTTTATTCCCAGTTGATTTATTTCGCAGCTTTGACATGTCGGGAAACATCAAAGCAGGGCAACTAATCATGAATCGCTTAAAGATTGAAAACATTGATATTAAAATCAATCAACAGCGCGGTTTCCTGAAAATAGAACCTATCAAAGGGCTTGCTTACGAAGGTAACTATCTCGGACATATTAGGATTGATGCACGCAAGAAAAATGGTAATACGCCACTTATTTCTGCTAATGAAAATCTAAGCAATGTCAGCATTGGTCCAGTCATTCAAATAATCACTGGTAAAGAATCACTAACGGGGAAAGGTAATATCTCTGCCGTTATCACTAGCCGAGGACAATCTATATCTGCTTTAAAGCAAGCTCTTAATGGTGAAATTAAAATATCTTTAGCTAATGGTGTATTAAAAGGCATTGATGTCGTTAAAATGGTTCAAGATACCTATGCTAAATATAAGAACATAAAATCATCTGCTGATAGCGGTAAAGATGAAACACCCTTCACCGACTTGAGTGTTAGCTTCCAGATTCGTAATGGCATTATGAATAGTCAAGACCTTGTTATCACTTCTGCTTTACCGTTAGTACGAGGTAAGGGTTCAATAAATCTTAATAACAATACTCTGGATTACACTTTAAAAACATCTGCAGATGCCAAGCTTGTTGAACTTGTTGGTATGGATAAAAAATTAACTGGCGTACCCTTGCGAATTAATTTAAATGGCAATTTAGCTAGCCCTGCCTATAGTGTAGACTGGGTAAGAATTGTTGGTCGTGTTCTAGAAAAAACACAGAAAAAGAAATTGCTCGACTCTCTTTTTGGTAAGAAAAAGAAGAAAAAAACATCTCCCGCGACCACCTCGCCGGCTACACAAGCTGCGCCAGTTAAACCTGAAACAGCCGCAGAAAAAAAGAAACGCAAAAAACGTGAAAAGAAAGAAAAAATCAAAAACCTTCTTAAAGGGCTATTTTAATCCATGACTTTATTTAGACCTTTATTATTATCTTGGTTATTTATGACTTACAGTGCTTTCGCTACTGCAGGTGATGTAATTGAGGCAACAGTTACAAATGAGGATAAACGTTATTTTGTAAATCTAGAAGTTGTTATCAATGCTGATGCTCGACATGTTTTTAAAATTCTTACTGATTATGAAAACCTTACTAGTATCAGCGACAGTATTACTGAAAGTAATCTTATTTACTCCCTTTCTGATAATGATCATCGCGTTAAAGTAACAACAAAAGCCTGTGTTACCTTTTTCTGCAAAACCATTGTGCAAATACAAGATGTTGAACAACTTCCTGGTATGGTTATTATTTCAACGACCATTCCTGATAAAAGTGATGTTGACTATGCGCATGCCCGTTGGAAAATTACATCTAATGATGGCTTAACTCATGTTAGTTTTAATGCTGATTTAAAACCATCATTCTGGGTTCCACCTCTAATTGGTCCGCCACTGATAGAACGCGCCCTACGAAATGAAGCACTCGCCGTTATTGAAGGCCTAGAAATTCTCGCACAACAAAGATGAAAAATTCTTACTTCGCTACGTCACTGTTACAGTGGCATGATAAATATGGAAGACATGATTTGCCCTGGCAATCCAATATGTCAGCTTATCGAATTTGGATATCAGAGATCATGTTACAACAAACTCAAGTTGTTACGGTTATCTCCTATTACCAACGTTTTATGAAATCCTTTCCTAATATTGAATCGCTTGCTAATGCAGATCTCGATCAGGTATTACACCTCTGGACAGGCTTAGGCTACTACGCAAGAGCACGTAACCTTCATAAGGCAGCAAAACTTGTGATGTCTGATTTTGCAGGACAATTTCCAAACGATCTTGAAAACGTTATTAGCTTACCGGGGGTTGGTCGTTCCACCGCCAGCGCCATTTTAGCCTTAAGTGACAACCAACATCATGCAATATTAGATGGTAATGTAAAACGCGTCTTAAGCCGTTATTTTACCATTGAAGGCTGGTACGGAAAAAAAGCCGTCGAACAAGAATTATGGCTACGCGCTGAAGAATTAACACCCAAACAAAAAACTGCGCAATACACACAAGCCATTATGGACTTAGGTGCAACCATTTGTACTCGCACTAAAGCAAAATGCACTGAGTGCCCTTTACATAAACATTGCCAAGCTTATGCAACTAACACCGTTAAGCAATACCCTACCCCAAAACCTAAAAAATCCATTCCAGTAAAATCAACCATAATGCTGCTGTTAAGAGATTCAAATAACCATGTATTTCTACAACAACGCCCACCTACTGGAATATGGGGAGGGCTCTGGTGTTTACCAGAGGCAGATTGCACAGCGACTAGATCTGCACTTTTAAAGTGGAGTAATGAACAACTTCACTTTAATCTTAAAGAGATTAGTTTTGATAAACCTGTACGTCATACCTTTAGTCACTTTCATCTTGATATAACCCCTGCTTATGCAAGTGTAATCAATGAATCAGCACGAATAATGGAACAAGCGGACACAGTCTGGTATAACACGTCCAAACCGGATACACGTGGTCTTGCCGCACCGGTGAAGAAACTACTAGAAGCACATAACGATATTATTACTGGAGTAACATCATGACAAAAATGGTCAACTGCGTAGTCCTTGGCGAAGAAGCCGAAGCACTTGATAAAGCCCCTTACCCCGGTGATCTAGGTCAACGTATTTTAGAAAGCGTTTCAAAACC
>JALTKP010000070.1 GCA_027078075.1 Gammaproteobacteria bacterium
AAGCCTCTGCTGTGAATTCAGGGATTGGTTTATTAATCATCGACATTGCGTATTTCCTCTTCGTTAAATATAAAAGTTAAAAATTTTGGGCTGATGTTTGTGTTTCAGCGTTGAGGAAGATATTAGGGGGTTTAGTTGTTCTAGTAAATTGACTATAATAGATAACTATATTCTATTTTATAGAACAACTGACTATGATCTCATTAAAGCAAATAACCTATATTCTGGCTGTAGAAAAGACGCTGCATTTTAAAAAAGCCGCTGAGCTTTGTGCTGTATCACAATCTGCGCTCAGCACAGCCATCACCGAAATGGAAAAACAGCTGGGATTTCAGGTGTTTGAGCGTAACAATAAAAAGGTACTGGTAACCTCCGTCGGTGCTGAATGTCTCAAAAAGGCTCATGCCATCAAGATTCAGATGGATGACTTGTACCAGTTGGGTCAGGATCTAAAGGCACCGCTAAGCTATCCGATGTCCTTGGGCGTCATTCCAACCATTGGCCCTTATTTATTACCTAAGGTGTTGCCTAAAGTTCGCCATCAATATCCTGACTTTCAACTTCGTATTGTTGAAGATCAGTCTCATAATTTGGTTAGTAAAGTTAAAAACGGTGAGTTGGATACGGCAATACTGGCATTGCCTTTTGATACAGAAGGATTACTTACGTTTGAATTTTGGCAAGAAGACTTTTACTGGATTACACATAAAGATGATCAATTGTCACAACAAAAGGAAATAACCAGTACAGAATTAAAACAATCTCGACTGATGTTACTTAAAGACGGACATTGTTTAAAGGAACATGCACTGGCAGCCTGTAAGCTTCCTTCTAATAAAACTGACACATCTCTTGCATCCACGAGTTTGAATCTGTTGGTACAAATGGTCGCAGGGCATATGGGGACAACATTAATACCAGCCATGGCGCTTAAACAATTAATATCCGGTAACGCTGAATTGAACGCAGTCCATCTTAATGAGCCTGGCCCACATAGATGCATTGCTTTTATTACGCGCCCTAATTATGCCGGAGTAAAAAACATAGAGTTATTAATGCAGATTTTTAAACAGGCGCTAACGAATGATTCTGCAGAATGATAGTGTCTACTGATTTATTCAGAGTTTGCTTAGGGGTGTACTGAAGAGCATATTTGGGTTTCAAAAAGTCTTCTTTTATTTTTTTACAAAAAAGCCCAACCCGCAAACGGTTCTATTTCGTCTCTGTTTAATAGTACTAATTGGTAAGCATTCGGGTTTAAAGAATGATCAGTCGTCGTATCAACAGAAAGTCGATGCAAACTGTAACCAACTAACGCACGTCTAATATCTAATTCAATCACATCATCTGTTGCATCGTAATCAATCAGTAAACTATTTCGTTTTGATTCACTTAACTGAGGGTGGGGCGATAGCTTTAAGGTAATTGCTTCGATCCAGTCATCGTCATACATGGGACTAGACTCGGCAGCTACATCAATCAATTCGGATTCAACAAAACGCGATAAAACAAAATCACGAAATTCATAACTTTGTTGGCAGTAGGCACGCACATGCCAGCGTAGTCCGGTGTT
>JALTKP010000071.1 GCA_027078075.1 Gammaproteobacteria bacterium
CAGTTGATGGGTGTAACAATGAATGAACCTGGTTGTTCAAGATTGGTTACAGTTGACGTTGATGAAGCAGCCACACTGGCAGCGATGTAGATATAAATGAGTCATTATGACTCTCAATAATAAAATTTGTCTGGAGCGCTGATGGATTCGTTGCGCATAACACTATTGATTATTGGTGCGGTCTTTATTGCCGTCATTTATGCTTGGGAACGCGTAAAACGGCGTAAAAAGGAAGATCGCTATGCTCGCTGGGGTGTCTCAGATGGTGCTGAAACTCATGTTGTGGGTAGAAATAGTGGTGATCCTGAAACTGATAGCAAATTAGTTTCTACTGCTTATGAAACTGAGCATCGGTTTGATCGTGTTCATGAAGAAGGGTCAGATAACATAGATCCTGATTTTGATATACCAGATGATCAGCATGAACAGGTTGCCGATTACGAATCTAATGAGCTCGAGTCATTTACTGAAAACATTGATATTAATGAAGATCTTGAAGATTGGCAATCAGAAGTAAATGCTAGTCTTGAGGGTTCCATAGATAAAGATGATCTAGAACCAGATCTGGATTCCGACCCAGAGCTGAGCATCAATCCTATTGATGATATTACCTCTGAGTTAGAAGCGCTTGAAGAAATCATTTCCCACCAACCAGAACAAGATGAAATGGATTTAGGTGATCTGGACATACCTATTGATGAGCCTGTTGTGACTACGCCTGATAAGATTATAGCAATTCATGTTTTAGCGCGTGAAGGTTCTATCTTTAGTGGCACTGATATATTGCACCACTTAATGGAATTAGATTTACAACATGGTGATATGGATATCTTTCATCGTGTTGATCAAAATGGTAAAACCATTTTCAGCATGGCAAATGCCATAGAGCCTGGGGTATTTGATATTGCTGCCATGGATGAATTATCAACACCGGCATTATTATTTATTCTTTCAATACCTAACCCAGTAACCGCGCTAGAGGCTTATGACAGCATGATCGATGCGGCTCGTTCTTTAGCTGATTCATTGAATGGGCGATTGTGTGACGAAACACGTAGTGTCTTAACACGTCAGGCGATTGATGCACAGCGTTCAGAGTTGAACATTTTATAGTTTTCTTAGACAAGATTAACGAGATATAAAAAATGGGGCCAATAGGCCCCATTTTTAATTTAGTAACAATGTTTTTTTTCTAAAATAGTGATTCGTTAATCCAGAAGTGGGTTGCGATACTTGCTGCGTAACCCAGTGCTATCACTGGCATCCATTTAAGGTGACCAAAGAAAGTATATTGACCACGCGCTTGTCCCATTAAGGCAACCCCAGCGGCTGAACCGATTGATAGCAAAGAGCCACCAACACCAGCTGTTAAAGTAACTAACAACCATTGGCCTATCGACATTTCAGGATTCATTGTGAGTACGGCGAACATGACCGGAATGTTATCAACAATGGCAGATAAACCACCGACAGTAATATTAGCGGCTGTTGGCCCCCATTGCGTGTACATTAACTCTGAGGCAACGCTTAGGTAGCCTAAGAAACCTAAACCACCAACACAGGCTACAACACCATAGAAAAATAGCAGTGTATCCCACTCCGCACGAGCAATGGGTTGGAAAATATCAAAGGCAACTGGACTACCGATGTTTGTATCTAAATAGCCTTTTGTTACTTCCTTGTGTGTTGTTTTCTTTAAGTAGTAACCAAAGAATTGCAAATAAGCTAAACCAGTCAACATACCAATAACTGGTGGTAAGTGCAGGAAGTTATGGAATGACACAGCGGTAACGATTGTTAGCAAGAATAGAATGATAATAATCCATGCGCCACGCTGCATTTCAATGGTTTCAGCTGATGAGGTTGGACGTTCATTCGGAACAGCGAAATGCATAATAGCCGCAGGAATAATAAAGTTAACGGCTGACGGAATGAAGAGCGCAAAGAATGCCCAAAAATCAACAATCCCTTTTTGCCATACCATCAAGGTTGTGATGTCACCAAATGGTGAGAAGGCACCACCAGCATTTGCAGCAACAACGATGTTAATACAGGCAATGGTGATAAATTTAGAGTTAGTTCCACCCACTGCAAGTACAACCGCACACATGAGAAGGGCGGTAGTTAGGTTGTCAGCAACGGGGGAGATAAAAAATGCCAGAATACCTGTAATCCAGAATAGGGCGCGAAAGCCAAATCCGGAAGCAACTAACTTTGCACGTAAGGCCTCAAAGACTTGTCGCTCTTCCATCGAATTTACATAAGTCATTGCAACTAATAGGAATAACATCAACTCCGCATACTCAAGCAAGTTATGGCGAATGGCGTTCTCTGGTAATTCTGGTGGCAAGCCATTAGCTTGGTAAGTCCAAGCAATGGCACCCCAAATAATACCTGCAGCAAGAATGACGGGTTTAGATTTACGTAAGTGAGTAAATTCTTCCGCCATGACGAAGATATAGGCAAGCACAAACACCGCAACGGCAAAGAAACCGACACTACTGTTAGTTAAATCAACAGGCATCGTAACGTCGCTTGTTGCCAGAGCTATACTCGGCAACATTGCCAGCAGCATAAACAGGACTGACTTCATAACAGGGGTAAACAAGTTCATAACAGTCCTTAAAATACTACGTTCATCATGGTTAACATAATAACTAAGAACAAGACGGTCATAATACCGCCTGCACGCATAAAGTCAGATACTCGATAACCCGCTGGCCCCATAATTAATGCATTAACTTGATGGGTAGGGATAAGGAATGAGTTTGATGTTGCTAAAGCAACCGTTAATGCAAAAATAGCAGGGCTTGCACCAATACCAATGGCAATGTTAACGGCAAGTGGAACAAGAAGTACGGTTGCACCTACGTTTGACATCACTAAAGTAAAGAACGTTGCAAGTACAGCAATGGCCGCTTGAATAACCCAAACAGGTTGATTTCCCATCACACTAAGTACTTGGTCAGCGATCCACTTAGCCGTTCCGGAAGTTTCTACGGCTAAGCCAAGCGGAATAAGTGAGGCAAGTAGAAATACAGTTTTCCAACTAACCGCTTCATATGCTTCGTCGATAGTGAGTACACGCGATATAATCATTCCAATTGCACCGGTTAATAGTGATACGGATAAACGTAGATCAGTAAATAAAACCAGTAGTAATGCAATTGCAAAGAAAAAAGAAGCCCACGCTAATTTTTCTGGGCGAAGTTTTTCAGCACGTGGATACTCAGTTGTTACAACAACAAAGTTACGATCGCTTTCAATGCGCTCTAAAACCGCCCAATGTGTATGCACGACAAGCGTATCACCTGCTTGGAATGGAATACTACGAATATCATCACCTTCACGCATGGTTTTGCCATCACGGTGAAGACCAATCATTGCTAGACCATATTTTTTACGCATCCATAAATCACAGGCACTCTTGCCGATGAGGTTTGAACTAGGAGGGATAACGATTTCAGCAATACCGGCTTTGTTAGGTGATAACGAATCAGAGAATGAACGTAAAGATTCACGTTTCTTTAAATCATATTTTTCAACAAATGTTTTTAAGTCATTTGGATCAGCAACAACACCTAGCACCATGCCTTCTTCTATTTCAGTGTCTCGAGCCAATGAGCCGGCGCCAACACGGCTATCACCACCTAAGCGTTTACTTGCAATGACTCGAATACGGTTACTCTTTTCAATATCGTTTAGTTTATGCCCCACGAGTGAACTGCCCTCGGATACAACAAGCTCTGACATGGAGTAATCAACTTTGTAAACGTCACGGAAGTACTGCATCGGATCAGAGCCACTGGTGCTACTTTCGCTTTTGGTTGTTGGTAGAACAAAACGGCCGGCTACGACAAAATAAATAATACCGGCTGCGACAAGCACTAAACCAATTGGAGTAACAGAAAACAAACTCCATGTATCCATTTGTTGCTCTACGGGGAGCGCCTGATTTGAAGTAAGAATTAAGTCATTAAGTAGAATCAGCGGGCTGGAACCAACCATTGTGATAGTACCACCGAGAATGGCACAAAATCCCATTGGCATGAGTAATCGCGACATGGGTAAGCCAGAACGCGCAGAGATACGAGCAACAACAGGTAAGAATAATGCGGCGGCACCGACGTTTTGCATGAAGGAAGAAATAATCGCAACAGTCGATGAAATAATAGGGATGATACGGCTTTCTGATGTGCCACCCATCTTAAGGATAAAGGCGGCAACTTTACTCATAAGTCCGGTTTTATCTAAACCGGCACCAATAATCATTACCGCAACAATGGACATAACTGCGTTAGAGCCGAAGCCATCAAAAAGGTGCTTGGTATCTACTAAGCCTTGTTCAAGCCCCATTAAAGGTGCGAACAGAGAAGTGAGCCCAAGTAAAACCATTATTGAAACGGCCGCTACATCGACCTCAACAACTTCAAAGGCAAATAAGTATATGGTTAGAACTAAGATTGCACTTACCCATGCAATTTGAATTGTTGGTACAACCCATGCGAGATATAGAGCCAGTATCGTAAATAGAACGGCAGCGATAACTTGTTTTTTAGATGGACCAGCAGGGGCGTGTTTTTGTTCTTCGTCAGCCAGAGCAATCATAGTTAATTCCTTAGTTACTAGGGTTAGTGTTATCACGAAATAACGCAAATAACACAGCTTGACGCCTTTAATTAAGGTGTCAGTGTCTGTATAGCATGAGCAGTATGAATATTCCCATTAGGAAACAAATAACTGAATGCGAAACCAAATTCTTAGCTCAGAGGGATATATCTCTCTGAAAGGTGGTGTAATTTAGTTGTTTTCAGGAATATATACAAATGAATCAAAATATACTAATATTCCTTTATGGAATATAACAAGCTTCCCGATTTAAAAATACTTGCCACGCTTAAAGCTGTGGTTGAGCTTGGCGGGGTTGATGAGGCATCACAGGCAATGAATGTTGGGCAGCCTGCAGTGACTAAACGCTTACGTACACTTGATAATTGTTATGGTGTTCCTCTTATGCAACGTGAGGGGAGACGGTTAGAGTTAACCTCAGCCGGTGAAAAAGTTTATCAATTTGCTCGTTTGATGATCGACCACCAAATCTTATTGATGGATAATTTAGATGAACTGCGTGGTGGACAAACAACTTTAAAGTTAGAAGTAACCTTTGCTATTGGCGAGCATGTTTTACCAGAACAACTACTCGAGTTTGCTGAATGCTGGCCTCAATATCGAATAGTTAGTCGAATGGGGTATACGCGCCGAATTCAAACGCGATTGGCGACAGGCTTAGTTGATATGGCATTGCTTGAGCAAGCACCCAAGCATCCTGATATTCTGATACAAAAATGGGTTGATGATGAATTAATATTAGTTTGTGGACGAAATCATCCAATACGCGGTACTAGAACATTATCTTTGTCAGAGCTCAAGAATTTTGATTACATTCTTCGAGAGAAAAAATCTTCAATGCGTTCAGGTTTGGACAAAGCGTTGCAGAGATTAAATATAGATAAACTTCCAATTGTAATGGAAGTCGGTTCAACGCATGCCATTGTCGATATTCTTGGGCGTGGACGTTATGTTAGTTTCTTACCTAGATTTGCGGTTCAAGAAGCGCTTGATAATGGTGAGTTACATCAGATAAAGGTAAATGAGTTAAAAATTGAACGTACCTTATGGATAGCACGTAGTCGCGCTAATATAAATAATCCTGTAGCAGATGCTTTTGTAGAAATGTTATTAGAAAAGCAACTATAAAAAAATAATTATTACTTCGTTCTCGGTAATATCTCTCTGTGAGATATCTTTTGTAATGCGATTTCTGTGATTGCTGCAACTGCAACAAAACCACCTAAAATAATAATAACCTGATCAGATTCTTTACTGACATAAAATAAAGCCAGTAACATCGCTGCAACACTGAGTAGAGCAGCAATGGCAATCATAGTTGTTGATGCACCAGTTTTTGAAATTATTTTTAAATGACCTATGTGAGTAATGCTATGAACAAACAGAATTGAGATTGAACCTATTGCAGCAATTTCCGATAAATCAAATAATAAAGATAGGATAATAATTAAAATACCACTAATAATAAGCCCTTCACGACTATGTGCTATCGGCTTGCCAAAAGCACAAGGTAATTCTCCATCCTTAGCTAATTGGTAGGTTACATTTGTTACCGCATATAGGTTGGCGTTAATTGCTGAGGCTGTTGCAATTAATGCCGTAATTGCAACAATAGTGAATCCTATATGGCCAAAAACTGGTAGCGCGGCTTCTGCTAGAGCAAAGTCTTTTGCTGCAATAATTTTTTCAGTTGATAAATTACCAAAAACAGCAAATGAAATTGCTACGTAGAGTGCCATGACAAGTAAAATTGCTGTCATCATGGCTCGTGGTAAAGTTTTAGCAGGGTTAGGCATATCTTCGGCTGTATTGGTAATGACCCGAAACCCTTCAAATGCGAAAAATGTAATAGCAAGACTGTAAAAAATATTGCTAGTAGCAGGGTAGTTATCTGTAGAGAGCAATTCGGGGTTAATGTAAAAAAGGCCAGCTACAGATAAGCAGCTAAGAACAATGAATTTAATTGCAACGGTTAGCTTTTCCCATAAGGCAACATCTTTTGCACCCTTCAGATTTATTAGCACAAAGAAAACGATGATACCAGTGGTGAATAGGTGTCTCCATAGCAGTGAAACGTCTGATCCCATAAAGGTAATAGCGTAATTGCCAAATGCTTTAGCAA
>JALTKP010000072.1 GCA_027078075.1 Gammaproteobacteria bacterium
AATCGAACGGCGACTTTCATGTAAACGGATATTGTTTTCATGCCCACCGTTGACAGAGAGTCGTGAATCCCCAGATTTAATTGTTCCGGATGCGCTGAATTCATTACCGTTATGAATAGAGCGACCACCACGGCGCAAGCTGATCATCAACTGCTTGAGGGGATGGTCAAGTTGTAAAACAAGATCACGAACTTGTGAAATAGTTTGTTCTGAGCCACGTACAATGAGTTTGTAACCTTGTGCACTAAGCCCCGTATCAGAATCAAGTAGCGGTTGAATGATAGGAATAATGTCGTTGGCACTGCGTCCTTGTAGCTGAATAACTTCAATGCGATCGGCAAGCACAGGCAATGATAGTAAGCATGTGATCAATGCTGTAATTGTACGTTTCAGAAAAATGTTTTTCATATTATTCACCTAAATGCTCAAGCGTCTTAGATTTGGATCGTCGTTAGACTCATCCCACATACCATTAAAGTTGTTAAGAGTATCTTTAAGTTGTCTTGCTGCAGAATAATTTACATCGGCAATGTATTTGTCCGCATGAGAACGGCGAACCCATGCTTTGCCATCAACAATAAGCCATGCTTCATTAAATTCTTTAAAACGTTTTCCTTGAAGTCGAATTTTTATAAATGAAGTTAATTTCTGAGCAAGATCAACAATCCGATGTCCTTTCTTTACCACCTTGCTGCTATCCTGAATTAGAATTCTGATTTTTGCTTTTGGACTGCTGGTTGCTAGTTGTTTAACCGCATCATAAAAATCTTCATTGTCATAAAGCGTATGATCAAGATCACGACAAACAATGTCTAATGTATAACGGGCTTGTGCAACCAGTGTAATACTGACTTCACGGTTTTGTTCAGCTGTTGTAAGGTTTAGCCGTAGCTCTTCACCAACTTTTGCTTGTTCAATTAGCTTGTCAATTTTATCAGTCATTGATGTTTGCCTATCTTTAACCTCATTTGGTAATGCGGAATGCCGGCATCATCAAATTGTTCGCCAACAGCCATAAATCCGATACGTATATAAAATGGCATAGCCACCGTTTGTGCATTTATGTGTATTTCTTTGACCGCATTATTTTGTGCATGTTCCAGTAATTTGTTAAGCATTAAAGTTCCGATACCTTGTCGACGATAAGGTTTTAGTACCGCCATTCGCCCTATATGGCCAACAGATTCGTTTACATGAATTCGAGCTGTCGCAACAGCTGTGCCTTTTTTATCTTTTGTAAGGCAGTGGATGCATTGTTCATCAAGTTCATCCCATTCTAATTCGATGGGGACGGATTGTTCAATAATAAAGACCTTCTCTCTAATGGCTTTTATTGATGTTTGATCGTTAAGTTTAGACCAATTGGTTAAACTTACCTGCCAATCAGTTGGCATTTTCGCTGTCATCCTCAGAAAATTCTAATAGGCCTATCTCATACCAGGCGCATAAAAGATCAAGACTTTGTTCGTTAGCCAACCAATCGGAAAGATCATTTGCGTTGAATTGACGATGGTTGCAAATATGCTTGGCAATGCCTGCGGTGGTATCTGTCAG
>JALTKP010000073.1 GCA_027078075.1 Gammaproteobacteria bacterium
AATGCCGGTCTGCCTGGAACATCAGGTTTTGTTGGTGAGTTCATGGTGATCTTAGCGAGTTTCAAGGCTAACTTCTGGATTGCATTCCTTGCTGCGACAACATTAATACTGGGTGCTGCTTATACATTATGGATGATTAAGCGAGTCGTCTTTGGCAAGGTGGCAAATGATAATGTAGCTGCACTATCAGATGTTACTGGTCGTGAATTCTTTATTCTTGGCACGCTAGCCGTTGCGGTGCTAGCGCTTGGTGTATGGCCAGATCCATTAGTGGATGTCATGCATGTCACTGTTGATAATCTGCTGCAACATATTGCGCAGTCAAAGCTGTAACGGGAACACTATGACAAACTCATTCACTATTCCAGATTTTGCACTTGCATCACCAGAGATTTTTCTTCTCGCTATGGCATGTGTTGTCTTAGTTGCTGATTTATTTATTAGTGAAAAAAATCGGGTACTGACTTATATTCTGGCTCAGTTGTCACTGTTAGGAACATTGATTATCACACTTTATGTAGCACCGTCTGAAGCGACATACACATTCAGTGGTACCTATGTCAGCGATCCAATGGGCACGCTGTTAAAGACATCTATCTATTTAATTACAGCCTCAGTATTTTTGTATTCACGTAGTTACTTAATTGACCGTGATATTTTCAAAGGTGAGTATTATGTTTTAGGTTTGTTTGGTGTGCTTGGCATGATGATAATGGTGTCTGCACATAACTTCCTGACTATTTATCTTGGTTTAGAACTTTTATCGTTATCTCTTTATGCAATGGTCGCTTTCCACAAAGATTCATTGCACGCATCTGAAGCGGCCATGAAGTATTTCATTCTTGGTGCGATTGCGTCAGGTATGTTGCTATATGGTATGTCGATGTTTTATGGCGCGACAGGTACTTTAGATCTAGGCGAATTAGCTAAAGCGATTCAAACTAAAGACAGTAACAATATCGTACTTATATTTGGTCTTGTCTTTGTGATTGTTGGTCTTGCTTTCAAGCTTGGTGCGGTACCATTTCATATGTGGGTGCCAGATGTGTATCACGGCGCACCAACTTCAGTAACCATGTTTATTAGTAGTGCACCGAAGATTGCTGGCTTTGCATTGTTTATGCGTTTACTCGCGGAAGGTATGGCTGATATGCACGCGGGTTGGCAAGATATGTTAGTTATACTTGCGGTGTTGTCGTTAGCTGTTGGTAATATTATTGCACTAGCACAAACTAACTTGAAACGTATGTTGGCTTACTCAACCATTTCTCATGTCGGTTTTATTTTGTTGGGTATTCTTGCTGGTACTAAAGATGGTTACTCAGCATCGATGTTTTACATTATTACTTATGCTGCAACCGCGATGGCGGCTTTCGCTTTAATTATTATTTTGAGTAAGCGTGGCTCAGAAGCAGATGAATTAGTCAGTTTAAAAGGCTTGAGTAAGCGTAGTCCGTGGATCGCCTTCATGATGTTGTTGTTAATGTTTTCAATGACAGGTGTGCCTCCGACTGTTGGCTTCTATGCCAAGTTATTGGTGCTTCAAGCAATCATTAATATTGATATGGTCTGGCTTGCAGGTGTGGCGGTTGCTTTCTCTGTGATTGGTGCGTTTTATTACCTACGAGTTATCAAGATTATGTTTTTTGATGAATCAGAAGATAATGAACCACTTGAAGTGTCGGCTGAAATGAACGTAATGTTTAGTGCTAATTCATTGGCCGTGCTCTTCGTCGGGTTATTCCCTGGTGCGTTGATCGGTGTTTGTATTGCTGCATTAGGCTAAGATATCTTCTTTTGCCGTATTTGCTGATATACTGCATTCATGCTTATTACAATTCTTCTTGTTACCAGTATTATTGCCGCTAACCTTCCTTGGTTAACTGAGCGTACGTTGCTGGTTTTTCCGCCAAATCCTTCAGGTAAGTCAATCTGGATGCGCCTGCTTGAATGGTTGATTCTTTATATCATTATGGGCGGTGTTGCGATTGGTCTGGAAATTAAAGCAACCGGTGGAAGTCATAGTCAGGACTGGGAGTTTTATTGGGTAAGCTTTTTCTTATTTATGATATTTGCGTTACCTGGCTTTATTTATCGCCATGATCTTAAGCGATTGCTAGATAGAAGAGCAAAAAACTAATTGAACCTTTAACTCTTTGCGACGTCGAACATTTAATCATTATATTTTGACGTTAAATAGCAGGGAGGCTGCCATGTACTTATCGCGCTCATCTTTTCTTCTTACTGCTTTGTTTGTTAGCTTATTTCAAACTACTGTCTTGTCCGCCGCTGAATGTAAAGTTGAAAGTAGTAAAAACAGAGTCGCTTTATTAGAGTTATATACCTCAGAAGGTTGTAGTAGTTGCCCCCCCGCAGATAAATGGCTTGGTAATCTTTCAGAGCAAGGAATTGGTTTAGATAAGCTAGTCCCGCTTTCTTTGCACGTTGATTATTGGAACTATATAGGATGGAAAGATCCGTATTCAGCGGCTGAGTATACGCAACGCCAACGTCAGATAGCACAAAGAAACCGACTTCGTTCGATTTATACCCCACAGATGGTTTTTAATGGGCGTGATTACCGAGGTTGGCGGCGTCAAAGCGTTAATCAATTGGTCAATGAAGTTAATGGATGGCCTGCGCTGGCTAAAATTGCTTTTAATTGGCCGGCAATCACTAACAATATTTTTTCAACATCAATCACATCAGAATTGATTGATAATGGGGTTTCATCATCAACGTTATATGTTGCGTTGTATGAGAATAATTTAGTTAGTAATGTAACGGCGGGTGAAAATGATGGACGTTCTTTACACCATGATTATGTTGTTAGAAAAATGTTCGCAATTCCCTTTTCAGGTAAACGAAAAATCACCAAAGCAATTGATATTGAGTTAAAGCAAGGTTGGAACAAAGAAAACCTAGGACTAGCGGCGTTTGTTCAGCAGCGTAGTGATGGTGTAATTCTTCAAGCGTTAGCAAGTCCGTTAAAGTGTAAACATAATTAGAAAGTTCTAATATCCTTTGTAATCAGCTGTTTGCGCTATTTAGTGTCTAGGCGAAACAGTTTATTGTGTTAGTATTATGCATAATGCAACGTTTTTCGGACGTCTAATATGCCACTACGCCAAAAGCTATTCTTCATAATAGGGATAATGGCACTCGTTCCTCTACTGATACTTCAATTCGGCGTTGTGAGTCGCATTGAAGAGGATCTTGAGAAACGTATCACAGCTGAATTGCATGAAAAGCTTAAAAATATGGCTGATGAGCTTGATACACTCATTAATAGCCAAATGTCGTTAGCCGCAGGTCTTGCCGAAGTACCTATTCTTAAAGATTTTAGTAATGTTTCTGTTACCAATGAAGGTGTGCATTATGATGAGCGTGGGCAAGCCTTACAAGAATATTTTATTAACTTTCAACGTAAAGTCACAACGA
This sequence comes from Gammaproteobacteria bacterium, assembly GCA_027078075.1. GTDB lineage: Bacteria > Pseudomonadota > Gammaproteobacteria > AKS1 > AKS1 > Sulfuriflexus. The sequence continues at coordinate 3,442 of JALTKP010000073.1, forward strand.
TCCAAGCGATGCGTTATGTCGATTGGTCAGGCAAAACGCTTGTTAAAGTAAAAGAAGGGCGAAGTATAGAGCCCGAATTACTTGATAAGGAAAAAGGTCGCTACTATGTGGCAGATCAATCTTCACGACCATTCTTTAAAAATGCTACTGATGATGAAGTTAGTGTTTATGTATCTGATTTTGAATTAGGACAAGTACAAGTTAATGCCGATTTTTGTCCATCAATGGTGCGTTACTCCGTTCCTATACGAGATGAATTATATGATTTAGAAGGCTTGCTGATTATTAATATGTGGGGCACACGTATTGATGAAACAGTCATGTCAGCAATGAGTGGGCTAAGTGGTAAGGCATATGTCATTGAGGTTAATGACAAAGCAAGAACTCGGGATGGCATTTATCTTTTTCATGAAGATAATAATCAGCGTTTTGCAAATCAACTAGGAACAAGCTTTCGTTTTTCATCTGATATTGGTGAAGATAATTGGAATAATATTAGAGATAAAAAAGACCCTGGTTATATGTTGCTTGATGATGGGCGAATGTATTTTTATTCTCAGTACTCACCTTACAAAGATGGTCGATCAAGTTGGATGCTTGTTATTGAAACAGCCTATGATGAAGTCTTTGCACCAGTTGAACAATTGCGTACTTCAATTTGGTTATTGGTTGGCGTTTTACTCTTACTGAGTTTATTAATTGCACGATGGGCGGCAGACAAATTAGCTAAGCCTGTACAAGAATTGGCAACAACAATTAAACAATATGCTGATGGTGATGAGTCTGCACGTTATTCGGATGGTGGCCGTAGTGATGAGGTTGGGATTGTTGGGCGAGCATTTAACTATCTTTGTGGCTCACTTGAGCATACGCGTAGTGAACGTGATAAAGCGGAACGTGCAGCAAGGCAGTCAGACCGTTTAGCCGCAGTGGGGCAAATGGCAGCAGGGATTGGTCATGAGATCAATAATCCATTGATGAATATTATGTCATTGGCGCGATTGGTTGAAACGTCTGTTGGAGAAAATGAAAAAGTTGAACTGATAAAATCTGATCTGCATACATTACAAGAAGAAGGTGAGCGCTGCGCAAGAATTGTGCAAGGTATTCTCAAATTTGCTCGTGCTAGCGAACCAAGATATGAACAATTTATGTTAGATGTATTGTTAGAAGATACGGTGGAACTATTGCGACATCGTGCTGATTCAGAGCAAATTAAATTTGAAATTGATTTAGTGAAAGGTCTGTCTATACAGGGTGATCCAAATCAGTTACAACAAGTTCTGGTGAATATTATTTTGAATGCGATTCATGCATCAAGTGAGGGTGGCGTGATTAATGTTTCACTTGTTGCTGAAAATGATTTTGCTGTGATAAGAGTTTCAGATCAAGGTGAAGGTATTGAAGATAAGGATATGTCACATATTTTTAATCCGTTCTTCTCAACCAAACCCGAAGGTGAAGGGACGGGCTTAGGTTTATCTGTAAGTTATGGGATTATTAAAAAGCATGACGGTGAGATAAGCTTGGAAAGTGAAGTTGGTCAAGGCACATGTGTAAGAATTCGTTTGCCATTTGGTAACGTCGGAGATTTATCATCAAACTCTGGGGGAGATTGACTTGGATTTATCGAATATAAAAATGTTATTTGTAGATGATGACCCAGTGACATGTAAAGTTATGCAGCGGCAGTGTGATAGTGCTGGCCTAGATATGCGGGTATTTCAATCGCCAAAGGAATGTTTGGCTGAGTTTACTAAATCTGGTGCTGATGTAGTTATTACTGATCTACGAATGCCGGAAATGAACGGTTTTGATTTGCTAACAAAAATGAGAGAAATTGATCAAGACGCGATTATTCTTGTCATGACAGGCCACTCCTCTGTTGAAAATGCCGTTGAAGCAATGAAACGTGGTGCAGCTGACTTTATAAAGAAACCTTTCGATTTTGATGAATTTACTTTAACTGTTGAGCGAAGTATTGAGTCGCAACAATTAAAGAAAGAAAATAAATTACTTAAAAAGCGTTTGCGTCGTTCTGGTAATCGTTTTGGCATGATTGGTGATAGCCCTGTTATGCGTTCTTTATTTAATTCAATTGAAAAAGTTGCAGAGGTAAGTTGTAACGTTATTATCACTGGCGATTCAGGAACAGGTAAAGAATTGGTTGCACATGCCTTGCATGATTATAGTCCACGTAAAGATGCTCCTTTTGTTGTGATTGATTGTGGTGCTTTAACAGAAACATTACTTGAATCAGAATTGTTTGGTCATGAGAAAGGGGCATTCACAGGAGCTAGTCAACGTAAGCAAGGCCTCATGGAGCAAGCAAGCGGCGGTACATTATTCTTTGATGAAGTCTGTAATATATCTGATGCGATGCAAATGAAACTAATGCGCGCAATTGAAGAGCAGCATGTGACTCGTGTTGGTGGCACACGCCCAGCACCGATTGATTTACGGATTGTTGCGGCAACTAACCGTAACTTACAACAGTTAGTTGAAGAGGGGACCTTCAGACATGATTTTTATCACCGTCTTAACGTCGTAAATATTCGTGTGCCAACGTTAGATCAACGTAGAGAAGATATTCCAGCCTTTGTAGAACATTTTGTTGAAGAATTTAGTACTCGTTATGATCGTAAGGTGAAAGGTTTTGATTCTGCCTCAATGCGACGGCTTTATGATGCATCTTGGCCTGGGAATATTCGTGAACTACGTAATGTTGTAGAGCGATGCGTTATCTTAGCCGATAGCGCAGTGCTTACATGGTCTAGTGAAATGATAGAAACAGATAGAGATAAAGCATTTAATGAAGAACTATTTTCTGGTGCAAACTTTGTTTCTCTGGATGAATTAGAACAAGCTTATATCAATCACGTTTTGAGTCATGCGAAAGGTAAAAAGAGTCGTGCAGCGCAAATCTTGGGAATTGATAAGACAACTTTGTGGCGTAAATTGAAACGAAGCGAAAATGATTGATAAAAGCATTGTAAATTACAATGTACTACCTAATAATGGTGCGTATTGCAGTGCTTTTTGCAATGTATCTATATAATAATATAACGATAAATAAATCATAACATATTGAAAATTAAGCAAATATCGATTTAATATGAATATTTGTCTCAGTCGCTGGCAATCGCGCTTGGATGAGTGTTAAATCAGTACTGCGCAAACGACAATATTGTTGCTTTGAGATTATAATAATGAGAGGAGAAGTAAATA
>JALTKP010000074.1 GCA_027078075.1 Gammaproteobacteria bacterium
CTGACCGATTGGCGAATACCTTTTACACCTCATTTGATAAGCGCCCCAAGCACCTTGATCCTGCTCGTTCTTATAGCTCGAATGAATATCAGTTTATCGCCAATATTTATATGCCACCGTTGCAGTACCATTATTTAAAGCGTCCTTATACTTTAATTCCCTTTGCGGCATCGGAAATGCCAATGGTTCGTTATCTTGATAAGCAAGGTAAGTTATTAGCGAGTGATGTTGATGTTAGCAAAATAGATTTTAGTGAATATATTATTAAGATACGTCCCGGCATCAAGTACCAGCCGCATCCTGCCTTTGTTAAAAATCAGGCAGATGAATATTTGTATCACGACTTATCAGATGAACAACTTGAAGATATCTATACACTGGCTGATTTCCCTAAAACCGAAAGCCGTGAACTAATCGCCGATGATTATGTGTATCAGATTAAACGTCTTGCGCACCCTAAATTACAGTCACCTATTTTAGGTATCATGTCGGACTATATTGTTGGTTTGCCGGAACTAGCAAAACAGCTTGATGATGCCTATACGGATGCTAAAAAATCGCTAGAGTCGAAAAAGGGCGTTTATCTTGATTTACGCAATTTTGAATTAGCTGGTGTTAAAGCCATTGACCGCTATACCTACACAATAAAAATTAAAGGTAAATATCCACAATTAATTTACTGGTTAAACCTGCCATTCTTTTCACCTATGCCATTTGAAGCAGAACAGTTTTATGCCCAAGCAGGTTTAATTGATAAAAATATTAGTCTTGATTGGTATCCGATTGGCACAGGGCCTTATATGCTGACGGTTAATAATCCTAACCTACAAATGGTAATGGAACGCAATCCTAATTTTGCCGGTGAACTTTATCCGAATGAGGGTGAAGGGGGGGATGTAGAAAAAGGATTGCTAGTTGATGCCGGTCAGCCATTACCGTTTATCGATAAAATAATATTCAGCCTTGAACGAGAAGGAATCCCTTATTGGAATAAATTTTTACAAGGTTATTATGATAGCTCGGGTATTAGTTCTGATAGCTTTGATCAGGCGGTGAGTATGACAACAACAGGTGATGCGACGCTTACTGACACCATGGAAGCAAAAGGAATTAGTTTATTAACAGCTGTACAGACATCCAGTTATTACACCGGTTTTAATATGCGTGACCCCTTGATTGGTGGTTTATCAGAAAGGGCACGCAAGCTACGTCGTGCCATTGCGATTGCGGTTGATTACGAAGAATATATTTCTATTTTCTTAAATGGTCGCGGCATTGCGGCACAAGGGCCGCTGCCTCCGGGGATTTATGGGAATAGGGAAGGTGAACAGGGAATAAATTCTTATGTTTACAATTGGAAACATGGTCGTCCACAAAGAAAAAGCCTTGATGAAGCAAAACAATTATTAATCGAAGCGGGCTACCCGAATGGCTTAGATCCTAAAACGGGTGATAAATTAATAATAAACTTGGACACTGCCTCAACAGGGCCAGATGCAAAATCACAA
>JALTKP010000075.1 GCA_027078075.1 Gammaproteobacteria bacterium
GCTAACGTGATGAGCGTAACAATGAGCAAAACAGCTCTCTGAATAATTCCGGGATTCATAAAATTCTTTAATTTCTCGTCAATTGCAAGCGTTGGAACAATCTATAATAGGGGTAATTAATCTATCCCCGTTAGACTACTAGGCAAATTACGCACCGTTCAATTCAAAACAGTTCGTTATGTATTTGGCCATCGATAATACATGAATTATTCTGATTTGGAAGCTGCCGCGTGTACTGGCTTGGTATTTGAATATTACATCGGTATCAATTTGCAGGTTCATATCAGTCCTAAACTTACAGATCAATCCGCCGATATATTTTTTAGCTAAATGACTTTATACAGGTAACACCCATGCCAGAATCTACTCCTAAAACCGAACGACGAAGATTCACCCGCATTCCCTTTGAAGCGTCGGTTACATTAACCAGTCCATCAGGTAACTGGACAGCCAAATTATTGGATATTTCCCTCAATGGGGCACTTATTAGCCAACCACAAAACTGGCTAAACAACGAACCCGGTTCGTATTTGCTGGAAATTAATGTTGCTGATAATGTTTTTCATATCCGAATGGAAGCAACGGTAACTCACGAAGATGACCACAGCATCGGTTTGCGATGCGATCATATCGATATCGACAGTGCGTCACATTTACGTCGTCTGGTGGAACTGAATGTTGGAAATGATGAAATTCTCAATCGTGAGCTTTCGGCACTGATTACCCAAGCGGCTTAAATTAATTTGGAAAGAACAATACCGACTCAAGACACAGGTATTGTTCTTTAAACAATTCTTACGCCATTTTCACAATGGCTGTTCGTATTTTTTTCTGTAAAGATGAAGACCACGTCATAGGCGTGGTTTCTATCAAATTTTGTAACGCGCCCTGTAACTTGTCCACCCCCTGACCGGTTTTTGCTGAAATCAGATGTATGGGCAAATTAAAATGTGGCTTAACAGTATCGGTCACAGTTTCATCCAGAATATCGCTCTTGTTAAGACAAATGAGATAGGGAATATTCATATCAATCAACTCTTGCTCAAATGCTTTTTCACGCGCTTGTACACCATTTTCTGAAATCGTCTCGCCATCAAGCATTAAAATACCAATATGGGCACCACAAGTTGCTATTTTCTTGGCAAACTCAAAACGTTGATGCCCCGGCGTACCGATAAAATGCATAATATAATCATCCATTTCAACAACGCCGATATCAAAACCCACAGTAATAGAACTGCCATCTTTAGCATGATGCTCGATACTTTTTGCGTCACCACTCAATTGCCTGACAAGCGTACTCTTGCCTGTCTCTTCCACCCCGACGATAATAATTTTTATTCGCTTTAATATTGTTTCTTTTTTAGACATAAAGCTCTCTATTCAGTAAAGTTGATAGCAGGTAATACCTGCTGTTTTGAATATTACTTGTGATGCCTCCTGCAAATCACACCAACACAATAACCAGTATGTACCCAGATCTGGTTCAATGCCTTCCATATCGGTA
>JALTKP010000076.1 GCA_027078075.1 Gammaproteobacteria bacterium
GTAATGTGTTCATGGCGTAAGTATAGACGTCAAGATGGGTTTTTTTTTTTTTTTAATTCTAATAATGCTTTTTGGGCATGTAAGCGATTTTCTGCTTCATCCCAGACAATGCTTTGTGGGCCGTCGATGACATCGGCGGTGACTTCTTCACCACGGTGTGCAGGTAGGCAATGCATGAAGACGGCATCAGTTGCGGCAACCGCCATTACTTCGGCATTAACTTGATAGTTAGCAAAAGCAGAAGCACGTCCATCTTGTTCGTCTTCTTGTCCCATGCTTGCCCAAACATCTGTCACAACGACATCAGCGCCTTTGCTGGCATCGACAGGGTCACGAATGATCTCAACACGATCAGTCGCTGGTTCCATGATGTCTGCATCTGGCTCATAGCCTTCAGGGCAGGCAACGCGTAGTTTGAAATCAAATAAACGTGCGGCATTAATGTAGGAGTGGCACATATTATTGCCGTCACCAATATAGGTAACGGTTTTGCCTTGAATACTGCCACGATGTTCAACGTAGGCTTGTACGTCGGCAAGCAACTGACAAGGGTGGTAGCTGTCAGTGAGTGCATTGATCACAGGCACTTTTGAGTGCTGTGCGAACAGTTCAATTTTTTCATGTTCGAAGGTGCGAATCATGATGATATCGACCATGCGTGATAATACCCGTGCACTGTCTTCAATCGGTTCACCGCGACCGAGTTGTGTATCACGTGGCGAAAGAAAAATTGCATGACCACCAAAGTGTGCCATGCCGGTTTCAAATGAAACGCGGGTACGGGTGGATGATTTTTCAAAAATCATACCGAGTACCTGATTTTTCATTGGTTCGTAGAGTTCACCTGCCTTATGCATTTTTTTCAATTCAATTGCACGCGCAATGAGTTGATTTGCTTCTGCAGGATCAAGATCGAGTAATGTCAGGAAATGCCGAACAGCCATGATGAGTCCTTTTTACGCCTGTGCTGAGACAGGTTGAGAAGCGGTAAAGTGTTCAATCAATGCACACATTTTGTCGACCAATTGTTCTGCTTCGGTATCGCTCATGACCAGTGGTGGTAGCAAACGAATGACATTGCCGGCAGTGACATTGATTAACAGACCATCATCAAGTGCAGCGACAACCAATTCGGCACAATCAGTATCGAGTTCAATACCAATCAGTAAACCTAAGCCACGAATATCGGTAACATGCTCATTGTCTGCTAACTTGGCAGAAAAATTATCAACCAACTGTGCCCCCAGTTGTTGCGCACGGGAAACAAGATCTTGTTTTTCCATGGTATCAATCACGGCAAGTGCTGCGGCACTGACTAAAGGGTTACCACCAAAAGTAGAACCATGATTACCAGGTTGTAAAACATCCGCAGCTTTGCCTGCGGCAAGACAAACGCCGATAGGCACGCCATTACCCAGTGCTTTAGCAAGGGTCATCACGTCAGGTTTAATGTTGTTGTGTTGGAAACCAAACCATTTGCCACTGCGTCCCATGCCAGTTTGAATTTCATCCAGCATCAGTAACCAGTTTTGTTCATCACAAATACTGCGTAGTTCATTAAGGTAGTTAGCATCTGGAATATTAATGCCACCTTCGCCTTGTACCGGCTCAACTAAAATCGCAACTACGTTGTCAGTATTTTTAGCGACAGTTTTAACTGCTTCAACATCGTTGTAAGGTACACGGATAAAACCTTGCACTAATGGTTCAAAGCCTGCTTGTACTTTTCTGTTGCCGGTAGCGGTGAGTGTTGCCATGGTGCGACCATGAAAACTATTTTCCATCACGATAATGGTTGGTTGTGCAATATCATTATTGTGCCCGTAAAGACGTGCAATTTTTATAGCTGCTTCATTGGCTTCTGCACCAGAGTTACCAAAGAATGCCGCATCTAAACCAGATAGTGCGGTCAGTTTATCGGCAAATTGTTGTTGCACAGCAATGCCGTAAAGATTCGATGTATGAACCAGTTTGCCTGCTTGTTCGCTAATTGCGGCGGTAACAGCAGGGTGGGCATGACCTAAACCACAGACGGCAATGCCACTGAGTGCATCAAGGTATTGTTTACCGTTGTCATCCCATAACCAAACGCCTTCACCATGATCAAAGGTCACAGGGAGCCGTCCATAGGTATTCATAATCGTATTGTGTTGGGTATTACTCATGATTTTTGCCGTTAGTCCTTAAAAAACAAAAATGGCAGACCCTTTCAGGGGTGCCGCCATTAATCAAAAACAGATTTTAACCTTAAATCACCATAAATCAAGCAATACGGGGCTAAAAAACAAAAACCCGACGTCGAAACGTCGGGTTTTGCTTAAGCATATCTGAATACTTAGCTTACAGTGGCATACCACCATTGTGGAAAGTACTTGCTGTCATTGCTAGTAGCATTGGAATAGAGAGCATTGTATTGGTACGTGATGCCATCAATGCAACTACTTTTGCTTTTGCAATTACTTCAGGAGAATGTGTTTTACCGTCAAGACCTAAGATCTTTTTCTGGTTTGGCCAAATAAGACCCCAAACATTCAATAGCATGATGGTACCTAACCAAGCACCAACACCAATAACAACGGCTGGATCTTGTAATAAGAATGCCGCTTTAAAGATACCTAGCTTACCGAGTGCTGCTGCACCTGAAAGCCAAGTTAGCAGTGCTGCCCAACGGAACCATAATAAGGCGTTAGGTGCGATGTATTTGTTGATTGCAGCAGGACCGGGCTCTTTGTCAGCTAATGCTTTACCAACACCTGGTACTTGTATGAAGTTGAAGTAGTAGAGTAAACCAATCCAGAGAACACCAACGACAGCGTGGAACCAGATGGTCCATTCCATTGGGTTACCGGCTTCACTTTTCATAGCAAAGACAAAAATGAGGGCTAAAACAATACCCGAGATAATGGTGCCAAGGACGGACTTTAATGGATTCATGGAGTAATCTCCCCTTTATTATAAAATAGCTTACTAAATTAGTGCGCTATTATAAGCATGGCTGAGCACAATGCAATATTGTTATATTTTTGTTGTGTTCACCTGCGCTAGCGGACGTTTTTGCGTAGACTAGGCACTTATGAACGCTGTTGATCTTACACTATTTGCGAGCCGAATTGAGGCAGTTTGCGAAGAAATGGGTGCCCGCCTACAAGGATCGGCATTTTCCCCCAATATTAAGGACCGTCTGGATTTTTCTTGCGCTGTATTTGATGTAGAGGGTGAGTTATGTGCGCAGGCAGCCCATATTCCGGTACATTTAGGCAGTATGGCGTATGCCATGCGTGACATCGTAAGCATGCTTGAATGGCAGGCTGGCGATATGGTGGTTTTGAATGATCCCTATTTTGGCGGCACGCATTTACCCGATGTTACATTGATAGCACCGCTGTTTATTGACGCTAAATTGGTGGCATTTGTTGCGAACCGTGCCCATCATGCCGACATTGGCGCTGACTCTCCGGGCTCTATGCCGATTAGTTCGCATTTAGATGAGGAGGGTTTAATTATTCCTCCTACACACCTTATGCGTAATTTTAAGCTAGATAGCGCCATTTTCGGCGAAATTATCGACAATTTGCAGCATGAACAGCAAGCTCGAGGTGATTTTAGTGCTCAAATCTCGGCAAATCAGGCTGGCTTGCAGCGATTAACGGATTTAATTAACGGTTTGGGAATAGCTGCATTCGATAAGGCGATGTATGAGCTGAATGATTATGCCGCTAAATTGGCGGCAGCCGCATTAGCCGATATCCCCGATGGCGATTATCAATTCACCGATGTGATGGACGATGATGGTCTTGGCAATAAAGATATTGTTATCAGCGTTAATATTCAGGTGCGTGGTAGTGAAATAGAGGTCGATTTTACTGGTACCGATAAGCAGACGCAGGGAAATATAAACTGCCCGTTATCTGTTGCAGCAGCGGGTGTTTATTACGTCTTTCGCTGCTTGATGCCAGCTCATACGCCTGCATGTGCAGGGAGTTTTCGTCATATTAAATTGAGTGCGCCATTAGGTAGCCTATTGAATGCACAACGGCCCGCTGCGGTGGCAGCTGGTAATGTTGAAACTAGTACCCGTGTGGTGGATGTGGTGATGGGTGCGCTAGCTAAAGCAATCCCGGAAAGGATTCCGGCGGCAAGCCATGGCAGCATGAATAATGTCGCGATGGGAGCACGCGGTGATTCAGCGTGGGACTATTATGAGACCCTTGGTGGTGGCATGGGAGCGGGTGCCTTAGGCGATGGTTTATCTGCGGTACAAACGCATATGACAAATACCTTAAATACACCGATTGAAGTACTTGAGATGCATTACCCGCTAAGAGTGTCTCGTTATGAAGTTCGTCATGGTTCCGGTGGTCAAGGTGAACACCGAGGTGGTGATGGTTTAGTTCGTGAATATGAATTTCTAGCACCAGCTCAAGTTACTTTACTAACAGAACGTCGAGAGCATTCACCCTGGAGTATTGGAGTTGCTGATGCTGGTGACGTTGGTGAGAATTCACTTAATGGTAAGCGTTTAGATGCTAAGGTGAGTGTTCAAGTAAAACAGGGTGATAAAATTTTGATTGCGACACCGGGTGGTGGTGGGTGGTCGGGGCAAACATAATGCGTGAAGAAAAAGGGGAGAAGAAAAAATGAAAAAGATATTTCTAATTTCAGTTTTGTCATTAAGTATTTTGTTAACAGGTTGCGCGGCAGGAATATTTGGTAGTGGCGGGCATCATTCCAACAACACAGCCCCAAAAGAACAAAGAAGTATTGAACAAATAAAAGCAGATGGTGCGATTACCTCAAGAGTTAAAGCACGTTTTGCGAACGATATTATTTTAAAAAATCTTAATGTGAGTACTTACCGTGGCGTGGTTACGTTGTATGGCAAAGTACCAACGCATAATGTGATGGAGCGGGCAATACGCCTAGCACAATCTATGCAAGGTGTGAAAAATGTAAGATCGGGTATTCGCTTGCGTTGAAAAGTTTTTAAAGATCTAACGCAGAGGCGCAGAGGCGCGAAGTACGCAGAGGTTTTTTATATTAAAAAAGGCTTTTTCTTTGTGGTGCTCGGCGAACTTTTGCGTTGAAAATAGTTAAATTTTTTTGTTAATTTTTAAGAGTGAGTAAGTCATCTGTGTGTGGAATCTGTGGTGAATTTCGTTTTGATGGTGGTGAGCCAGACGTAGCAGGGTTAGATCGTATGCTTGAAGTATTGGTGCCGCGTGGCCCAGACTCAGGTGATAAGAAAGTGATTGGCTCTTTGGCATTAGGTCATCGTCGTTTAGCCATTATTGATTTGTCTGATCGTGGCGCACAGCCAATGCGGGATAACGAAACTGGTCATTGGTTGGTGTTCAATGGCACCATTTATAATTACCGTGAGTTGCGCCAGAAACTAGCTGGGCAAGGGCATCGTTTTAAGAGTGAGAGTGACACTGAAGTTATTCTTAAAGCCTATGCACAGTGGGGTCAGAAGTGTGTTGAACACTTCGTGGGTATGTTTGCGTTTGTTATTTGGGATGTTAAGCAGCAACAGTTATTTATGGCACGTGATCGATTGGGTATTAAGCCTTTGTATTATTCACGTGATAGAAAAAGAATTCGTTTTGCATCAAACCCTCAAGCGTTGCTTGCTGCTGGTGATGTCGATACCTCGTTTGATTCGGTTGCCTTACATCATCATTTAACCTTGCATGCTGTAGTGCCTGCACCGCGTACTATTTTGTCGGGTGTGCGAAAGCTTTCACCAGCTACAGCGCTAACAATACAAGCAGATGGTAAAACAACTCAGCATCAGTATTGGAATTTAACGGCGCAACGACCTAAGCAAAAAGTTGACGATGAAGAATGGATCGATCGTTTGCATACAAGTTTGCGACTCGCAGTAGATCGTCGACGCTTAGCCGCAGATGTGCCAGTTGGGGTTTTGTTATCTGGCGGTTTGGATTCAAGTTTATTAGTGGCGTTACTTTGTGAAGCGGGACAAGATGATTTAAAAACGTTTTCGGTAGGTTTTGAAGATCAGCCGGAAGAAAAAGGTAATGAGTTTGAATTTTCAGATCAAATAGTTGAACGCTATGGCACTGAACATTATAAATTTTTAATTCCCAACGAAGGGGTTTTAGAACGACTTCCTGATGCGGTCGAACACATGGCTGAACCAATGGTAAGTCAAGATGTGGTAGCATTTTATTTGTTGTCGGAACGTGTTTCACAAGAGGTGAAAGTAGTACAAAGTGGTCAGGGTGCGGATGAGGTGTTTGGTGGCTATTTCTGGTACCCACGAATGGCTGCAGAACATGGCACGCCATTAGAAAAATTCAGTAAACATTATTTTGATCGTAGTCATGATGAATGGTTGGGTGTGGTTGAGCCTTCGTTACATGGTTTGGATTACACCTCAGGTATGATTGATGCGCGCTTGAATCAATCTGGTGCAGATACCTTTACTGATCAGGTTTTGCGGATGGATTCAACTATGTTGATTACGGACGATCCAGTAAAGCGGGTTGATAATATGACCATGGCAT
>JALTKP010000077.1 GCA_027078075.1 Gammaproteobacteria bacterium
TTATGCGCATTTGTCAAATTATCTTGCAAGTAAGCTATTTTGGCACTGGCACGGAGCGTGCTATGCTAGCCGCAATGAAAAGTGAAACAAAAACAGTTAGTTATAAGTGCATAGGTCGAGCTATAAAAGCATGAGCGGTCGGTTATTTAAATCTACCATCGTCGTTGGTGGCAATACTCTGATTTCTAGGGTGTTGGGATTGGCGCGAGATATCGTGATTGCACGATTTTTTGGTGCTGGTGCTGCCACAGATGCCTTTTTTGTTGCTTTTAAGATCCCCAACTTTTTCCGCCGGCTTTTTGCTGAAGGCGCATTTTCACAGGCATTTATCCCTGTTTTAGCAGAAACCCGCGTTAACGATAAGGATGATCTCAGCGAAACTAAGAAGCTGATCGTCAATACGGTTGGCACCTTAGGCGGTGTACTGCTGTTGCTAACGTTATTGGCAGAATTGGCGGCTCCCTGGATAATTATTATTTTTGGTCCTGGTTTTTATCTGGAAGGGGGCGAAAAATACGATCTTACCGTACAAATGTTGCGGATAACCTTTCCATATTTGATGCTGATTTCCCTAACAGGCTTAGCTGGAGCGGTATTAAATAGTTTTGGTCGCTTTGCTGTGGCGGCGTTTACCCCCGTTTTATTGAATTTAAGCCTGATTGGCGCGGCGATTTGGCTGGCACCGATGATGGAACAGCCTGTGGTGGCGCTCGCGTGGGGTGTATTCATTGCCGGTTTGGCGCAATTGGCTTTTCAATTACCTTTTTTGGCACGACTCGGCATGCTCGGTATGCCGAAGTGGGGACGCGCGCACAAGGGTGTACGCAAAATAATGCGGCTGATGTTACCAGTGATTATTGGTTCGTCTGTTCTACAAATTAATTTGGTTATCGATACGATTATTGCTTCATTCTTGTTTACAGGCAGTGTGACGTGGCTGTATTACGCAGATAGGATGGTGGAGTTTCCACTGGGCGTTTTTGCGATTGCACTCAGTACAGTGATTTTACCAACCCTGTCACGCCACCACTCAGAAGCTAACCCTGAACAATTCGCAAAGACCTTAGATTGGGCACTTCGGTTGGCGTTGGTCGTTGGCTTACCAGCGACATTAGGTCTGTTTTTGCTGGCAGAGCCAATTCTGACTAGTCTATTCGAGTACGGTGATTTTGCAGCGAGTGATGTCAAAATGGCAGGGCTGGCACTCATGGCATATTCGATAGGTTTGCCTGCGTTCATCCTAATTAAGGTATTGGCACCGGCTTATTACTCACGCCAAGACACCAAAACACCGGTAAAAATCGCGATTAAGGCGATGATTCTGAATCTCACACTGAATGTCGTATTTGTCGTGCCGATGATTTATCTAGGCATGACAGGGCCGCATGCCGGCTTAGCCTTGGCAACTGGATTGGCCGCATGGTTGAATGCCTGGTTACTTTGGCGTGGTTTACAACAGCGGGGGCTATTTCAGGCGCAGCCGGGTTGGGGCAAATTAATTTGGCAGGTATTGGCAGGCCTAGTTGTCATGGCGGGTATTTTGGCTTGGGGAATTGAGCCATCGTCAATGTGGTCAGGCTGGAGCTGGACGCAACGTGCCGGTGAATTATTGTTGTGGATTGGTGTTGCGGCAGTCGCTTATTTACTGATGCTGTTCACATGTGGGCTGCGACTTGCTGATTTACGCACAAAAGAGTCATCTTGATGCTTGTTTCTAGAGCATTTTTATCACGCGCACCTTATAATAGCTCGTTTCAGGCAAACTAGGCTGACATGGAACTGATTCGCGGTTTTCACAATTTAAAACCACAGCATCGTGGCTGCGTTGCGACCATCGGAAATTTTGATGGCGTGCATCTTGGCCATCAAACCGTGTTAGGTCAGTTAGCGGATAAAGCCGCCGAGTTGGGTTTGCCATCGGTGGTGATTAGTTTTGAGCCTTATCCAATGGAATATTTTGCTGCAGATAAAGCACCAGCAAGGTTAACGCGCTTGCGCGAAAAAGTACGCGCCTTGAGCCGTTATTCAGTTGATAGGATGTTGTGCCTAAGATTCGATAAAAAGTTTGCTGAGCAACCTGCACGTGAATTTATCGACAAGGTATTGATTGAAGGTTTAGATGTACGTTATCTGGTAGTAGGCGATGATTTTCGTTTTGGTCATCAACGTGCGGGTGACTTTGCTTTACTCGAAGAAGTTGGCGAAGCACAAGGTTTTGAAGTAGTACATTTGCACACATTTAATATTGATAACGAACGCGTTAGTAGTACGCGCGTTCGTGAAGCCTTGGAAATTGGTGACATGGCGGCGGCAGAAAGATTATTGGGTCGCCCATACCGTATGTGCGGACGAGTTGCGCACGGCGATAAACGTGGGCGCACAATTGGCTTTCCAACTGCTAATATACATTTGCATCGGAAGAAAACACCGGTTAAGGGTGTGTTCGCAGTAGAGCTGTTTGGCATTAAAGGTGAACCGGTCGCTGGTGTTGCAAATGTCGGCACGCGACCAACAGTGGACGGCACGCGTAGTTTATTGGAAGTACATCTGTTCGACTTTGCCGAAGAAATATATGGCGAATATGTACATGTAGAATTTGTACATAAATTAAGAGATGAAACGAAATTTGATTCATTTGAAGAACTCAAGAAACAAATTGATCTCGATGCGCAGCAAGCACGTGATCATTTTTTAAAACGAAATAGCTAGTTAATTCATTGTAGCGAACATTAAGCAAAGACAAGAGCATGACTGATTATAAAAAAACCTTAAACCTCCCGTCCACCAAGTTTCCGATGAAAGGAAATCTTGCCAATCGTGAACCTGAATTATTAAAGCGTTGGGCTGAGACCGATATTTATAAAAAATTACGTGAGCATTCAGCAGGGCGTGAAAAATTCATTTTGCACGATGGGCCGCCATACGCGAATGGTGACATTCACATTGGTCATGCTGTCAATAAAATTCTAAAAGACATCATTATCAAGTCAAAAACCTTGTCGGGCTTTGATACGCCTTACGTGCCAGGTTGGGATTGTCATGGTTTGCCGATTGAATTAAATGTTGAAAAGAAAGTTGGTAAAGCCGGCGGCAAAGTGGATGCAAAAACTTTCCGTGATGCGTGTCGAACTTATGCTGGTAAACAGGTTGATAAGCAGCGTGATGATTTTAAACGTCTTGGTATTATTGCTGATTGGGACACCCCGTACTTAACCATGAATTATAAGTACGAAGCGGATATTGTTCGTGCGTTGGGTAAGATTGTTGATAATGGTCATCTGCACAAAGGTGTTAAGCCAGTGCATTGGTGTACTGATTGTGGTTCGTCACTTGCTGAAGCAGAAGTGGAGTACGAAGATAAAACCTCTCCTGCGATAGATGTACGTTTTAGTGTGCTCGAAGAAGAAACCGTTTTTGCTCGTTGTGATAATACTGATAACAAAGGCACAGGTCCGATGTCAGTATTGATCTGGACAACCACGCCTTGGACGCTACCGGCGAACCAAGCAATCTGTGTACACCCTAATCTTGATTATGTGGTGGTGCAATGTGAGTCAGCCTTAGGAAAAGAGCGTTTAATTCTTGCCGAAGCATTGATGAAAGATGCAATGGGACGTTATGAAATTGATGGCTATCGCGTAATTGCTTACTGCAAAGGCAGTGATCTTGAAGGCGTTAAATTTGCGCATCCATTCTATGAACGTGAAGTGCCGATTATTTTAGGTGATCATGTCACCACAGATGCGGGTACAGGTTGTGTTCATACCGCCCCAGGTCATGGCCAAGACGATTACAGTGTCGGCATGCGTTATAAGTTAAAAGTCGATAACCCCGTCGGTAGCAATGGTTGTTTCTTACCAGATACCCCCTTGTTCGGTGGTGAGCATGTATTTAAAGCCAATGATCATGTGTTGGAAGTATTAAAAGCACAAGGTAAGTTAATGCACCATGTAGCCTTGCGTCATAGCTACCCACATTGCTGGCGTCACAAGACACCGATTATTTTCCGTGCAACACCACAGTGGTTTGTGAGCATGACTCAAAATGGTTTACGTGATGCGGTTAATAAATCTATTAAAGAAGTACAGTGGTTCCCTGACTGGGGGCAAGCACGTATTGAAACGATGGTGTCGAACCGCCCTGATTGGTGTGTATCACGCCAGCGTACCTGGGGTCCACCGATCCCGATCTTTGTGCATAAAACTACTGGTGATTTGCATCCAGATACCAATAATATTTTTGAGAAAGTTGCCAATCGTCTTGAAGCTGAAGGTGTTAATGGTTGGTTTGAAGCGGATGCGTCAGAGTTTATTGATGATGCCGATGATTATGATCGCGTAACTGATATTTTGGATGTGTGGTTTGATTCAGGTGTATCTCATTATGCGGTGTTAGATGGTCGTGATGAACTGTCTTGTCCGGCCGATTTGTACCTTGAAGGTTCTGATCAGCATCGAGGCTGGTTTCAAACCTCATTATTATCATCGATCGCGATGCGCGGCGAAGCGCCTTATAAAAATGTCTTAACGCATGGTTTTGCTGTTGATGCGAAAGGCCACAAAATGTCGAAGTCGAAAGGCAATGTGGTTGCACCGCAAAAAGTGATCAAAAATCTAGGTGCAGATATTTTACGTTTATGGGTAGCAGCGACTGACTACAGTAAAGAAATGACCGTGTCGGATGAAATTCTGAAACGTTCGGCTGATACTTACCGGCGTTTACGTAATACGGCACGTTATTTGTTGTCGAATATTAGCGACTTTGATCCAGCAACTGATTTAGTTGATGCTTCAGATATGTTGGCATTGGATCAATGGGCAGTGATGCGTGCGGAACAAATTCAAACAGAAGTCTTAGCCGCCTATGAGAGTTATGAATTCCATAAAATTTATCAACTGGTTCATAATTTCTGTTCGGTTGAGTTAGGTGGTTTCTATTTAGATATCACTAAAGATCGTCAATACACCATGCCAGCAAACAGTGTTGCACGTCGTTCTGCACAAACAGCGGCTTACTATATTGTTGAAGGCTTAACGCGCTGGCTAGCACCTATCTTAACGTTTACCGCAGAAGAACTTTGGCAATACATTCCGGGAGAACGTGCTGACTCTGTTTTCTTTGCAACATGGTATGAATTCCCAACCATGCCATTACGAGAAGGCATGGGTTTGGCATTCTGGCAACAAATTGTTGAAGTACGTGAGTCTGTGAACAAAGAGTTAGAAAAAGCCCGTACTGCAGGTGTGATTGGTTCTGCATTAAATGCAGAAGTGGGTTTATATTGTGGTCGAGAGATCTTAGATAAGCTTAATGCACTCGAAGATGAATTGCGTTTTGTGTTAATTACCTCTGAAGCACGTACTTACCTAGCCGGTGAACCACCTACTGAAGCAGAGCATTATACGCTGTCTAGTGGCGATGAAATTTGGATCTCTGTATCAGCCTCTAATAATGAAAAATGTGTACGCTGTTGGCATCATCGCGAAGATGTTGGTAAACATGATGCTCATCCTGAACTGTGTGGTCGCTGTATTGAAAATATTGACGGCGATGGCGAATCACGACGTTTTGCATAAGGGAATAATTTAGCTATGTTGAAGTGGTTATGGCTATCAATTCTGGTTGTAGGATTAGATCAGGCAAGTAAATTTTGGGCAACTGTGGAGCTACAATATGCTGTGCCTGTTCATGTGATGTCATCATTGAACTGGTTTCTTGCCCATAACACTGGCGCGGCATTTAGTTTTTTAAGTGAAGCGGGTGGTTGGCAACGTTGGTTCTTTGTTGGTTTGGCAAGTATTGTTAGTGTGGTTATTGTCATTTGGCTTAAAGGCTTACCACGGGATCAAAAATGGCTTGCCTTGTCATTAGCACTTATTTTAGGTGGCGCTATTGGTAATGTTGTTGATCGTGCTATGTATGGTTACGTTGTCGATTTTATCCAATTTTATTATGTAGCAGATAGTTGCATACCTGGTTTTTACTTTAACGGCGCACAATGTAATTGGCCGGCTTTTAATATTGCTGATATGGCAATTGTGGGTGGTGCTGTGATTATGATTGTTGAAGGGCTATTTGGTTTGAAAGGAAATGATAATGACTGAATCAATACAAGCAGGAAGCAGTGTACTGATTAATTATACCTTGGCATTAGAAAATGGCACGGTAGTTGAATCAACCCAAGGCACAGATCCGCTGCGCTTGTTATTAGGTGATGGGACATTTATTGAAAGCTTAGAAGCGGTGTTGATTGGAATGAAAGTCGGTGAACGCCAGTGCTTACAGTTAGATCCTCGAGAGGCATTCGGGTTTCCTGATGAAACTAACGTACATATGCTAACGCGTGATAAATTTCCTGAAGACATGCCATTAGAAAAAGATTTAATTGTTGGTTTTACAACACCTTCGGGAGAAGAAATTCCTGGACGCATTATGGAAATGCCAGATGATGACTTAGTGATTGTTGATTTTAACCATCCTTTAGCCGGACATAACGTAACTTTTGATGT
>JALTKP010000078.1 GCA_027078075.1 Gammaproteobacteria bacterium
CAAATGCACCAAATGTTCCGAAAGCTTTACCTAAGGTACCTACTAAAATATCGACATCATCACTGCAATTAAAATGCTCGACACAACCACCACCGTTTTTACCCAGCACACCAAACCCATGCGCATCATCAACTAAAACAGCCGTATTATTTTTATCAAGCTTACTAATTATTTCCGGCAATGGCGCAATATCACCATCCATACTAAATACACCGTCGGTAATAATTATTTTTTTTGCATCATTATTTTCTAGTCGGGATGACAGAGATCCAATTTCAGCATGCTTATAACGCAATAATTTTGCGCCTGATAATTTTGCTGCATCTAATAATGAGGCATGTACTAATTTATCCGCAACGACTACATCATTCCGGTCCAACAATGCACTTACAACACCTAGGTTAGCCATGTACCCAGTTGAGAATAATAGTGCTCGCTCGCAACCTGTAAATTCAGCCAGCTCTTCTTCAAGTGCATGATGCGCCGTTGTGTGCCCATTAATTAAATGTGCTGCACCACTACCCACGCCGTATTTCTCTGTTGCCTGTTGCAAGCTTTTTATAATGCGCGGATCAGCCGCAAGCCCAAGATAATCATTGCTACAAAAAGATAATACTGGCTTGCCATTACAAACTTGTTCAGGTCCTTGTTTGCCCTCGCAAATATCACGAGTGCGATAAAGATCTTTGGCTTGTTGTTGCTGGAGAAAGCCTTTCAGCTCAAACATTATTTAACTTCAGAGCAACTGGTTGCTTCTGTCTGTAAACCAAGTCGTGAAAATAACTGCATATCTTTATCTGACTCTGGATTTGGTGTTGTTAATAATTTCTCTCCATAGAAAATCGAATTAGCACCAGCAAAGAAACACAATGCCTGTGTTTCATCATTCATGTTTTCACGGCCGGCAGATAAACGAACGTAAGAGGCAGGCATTAAAATTCTTGCTACTGCGATACTGCGAATAAATTCAAAGCTATCCAGTTCTTCAACACCTTCTAATGGCGTGCCTTCAACCTGAACTAATAAATTAATCGGCACACTTTCCGGGTGTTTCGGCATGGTCGCTAATTCATATAACAATCCCGCGCGGTCATGACGATCTTCACCCATGCCGACAATGCCGCCACAACAAACATTCATACCTGCTTCTCGTACATGCTTGAGTGTTTCTAGACGATCGTCATAAGTGCGTGTTGTAATGATGTCTCCATAATAATCACGCGAGGTATCAAGATTATGGTTGTAGTAATCAAGCCCTGCATCCTTCAGCGTTTTTGCTTGTTCTTCTTTGAGCATACCCAGTGTCATACAGGTTTCCATGCCCATTTCTTTTACGCCACTAACAAGCTCAACAATGTAATCAACATCGCGATCATTCAGACTGCGCCAAGCTGCGCCCATACAAAAGCGTGATGCACCTTTTTCTTTAGCCGCACGTGCTTCTTTTAGAATATTTTCAATTGCGAGTAATTTTTCTTTTTCCA
>JALTKP010000079.1 GCA_027078075.1 Gammaproteobacteria bacterium
TATCATCGTATTCGCGACGCTCAAGTGTCTGCACAATATGCCAGCCAAATTGACTTTGAAATGGTTGGCTGATTTGACCAGGTTCTAATTTATTCATTTCTTCTTCAAATTTAGGCACCAATGCACCAGGACTGCTCCAGCCTAAGTCACCGCCGCGAGCAGCTGAACCACGATCGTCAGAATGAGCGCGTGCTAACGAGGCAAAATCCTCACCACCTTCAAGGCGAATAAGTAGCTGCTGTAGCCGTGTTTTTGCATCTTCATTTGAAGTTAATTCATTTCTACGAATAAGAATATGTCGAGCTAATGTTTGTTTAACTACATGACGTCGCTCAGCACCACGGACATCAGATAACATGATGATGTGGAAACCACTAGGGCTTCTAATTGGGTCACTGATATCACCTTTTTGCATATTAGTCGCAACATCAACAAAAATGGAAGGTAACTGGGCAATTTTTCGCCAGCCAAGATCACCACCTTCAAAGGCTTTTTGTCCGTCTGAACTTGCCGCTGCTACTTGATTAAAAGAAGTTCCTAGGCGGAGCTCCTTAATAGCGGCATCTGCTTTTGCTTGCGCAGCCTCTACTTGTTCGGGACTTGCAGCTTCGGGCAAAGATATTAAGATATGGCTTAGACGATATTCTTTATTGTCGTTAGTAGCGCTTTTGTTAGTTGAAAGAAAGTTATCAATTTCTTGTTCGGTAACACTAACGCGTTGTTGTACCCGTCGTTGCATTAAACGACTAATAATCATTTCTTTACGAATGTCTTCACGAAAAATACTGAAGTCAAAACCATCGTTTTCAAGTGCTGAGCGAAATTGTTCAAGGCTCATATTATTTTGATTAGCAATGCGATTAATAGAAGCATTCAGGGTTTGATCATCAATACGTATACCACCGCGGTCAGCCGCCTGTAATTGAAGATGGCTGATAATCAGACGTTCCAATACTTGACGGCGAAGTACATCTTCACTTGGGACTTTAGTGTTGCGCTGTAATAATTGAGCTTGAACAGTTTTAAGCTTAGCGCTTAATTCGCTTTCAAGGATTACATCATCGTTGACGACCGCAATGATGCGATCAACAGTGGAAATGGCGGCATTTGCCGACAAAGAAGAAAAAAACAATAATAAAAACAATAAACTACGTTTCATGGTGTTCGCCGCTCTAGAAAATGTCGTTGTCACTCGATTGTTCACGATCATAACCTAGAATACCACGTCCGAGGAATTTTTTGACCTTGTCTCCGAAGCTGGTTAATCCCTTCAATTCAAGTTGCATCATTAGGGCAAAGTTCTCGCCAGTTTGGCTCAGATCATTAATATATTCACGACCAACAACACGTACGACCCAACAACAATTTTCATATTCAATGCCAGCGAAGGCATCAATAGTGCGTTTTTGATCCAATGCATAGTTCCAGCGACCAACGGCACTCCATTGTTTAGTGATAGGCCAATTAACTGATAGATCGGTTTGTTCTAATAGGCTGCGGCGCTGGCGGTAAGAAAAGTTAACTATATGATTGTCTTGAGATTGATAGCGAACTGAAACTACACCCTTTTCGGTTTCGTTATTATTAGGATCCCATTGGATTCCCGCCCGTGCACTCAAATTACGTGTAAAACGACCTGTTACTTCAGCAACAATATCAGAAGTACTGTCTTTTTCTACGATGCCATTTGGTAATGTTACTTCGCGATCCTGGAAGTAATAAATCTGTCCGATGCTTGCTGATGCACGTTCAATTCCGGATGATTTATCGATAAAACGAGTCGTTACTGCTGCGGTTAACTGGTTAGCATCACCAATACGATCTGCGCCACTGAAACGGTTTTCACGGAATAACTGATCAAAACTGAAGTCGAATAGCCCACTGTCAAATACTACGCTTTGTCCCGTTTGATCGACAATCAAATTATTCTGATTTCGTTTCGGCACATTTAAGTAGTATAGGCGAGGCTCTAGCGTTTGAGTTATAGCACGACCACCGAAGCTAGTTTCACGATCAAAATACAAACCACTGTCGACACTAAAGATGGGTAAGCTACGATCGGGTGAACTGTTAGCACCGGTTAGTGTGTTATCTAAATTGTATTTGGTGTAGCGAAGCCCTAGTTTAGGCGTTATGTAACCGTAGCTATTTCGTAAAGGCAAACTAACTGTTGGCAAAATATCAAAGCGATTACCGGTAACACTACCCTCTCGATTGAAGTAAACAGTTTCAGCATAAAGCCCAAAATCCATACCAAAATATTGGTCAGGTAAGTTGGCATTGAATGTAATCTGCGGTAAGCGTTCGTATGGTCTGCTTGAACTAGGTATCGCGTTATCAATAGTTTGGTAACCTTGTAAACGACCGGTGACACTCCAGAAATTACCCGAATAACTCGCGTCTACACGGCGCTCAAGGTGAGTAATACTGGATAAACGTATGTTGTTACCGAGGTCTTCAAAGTAATCATCATCTGATACAGAGTTAATGTTGGCATTAACTCTGAACCTTGGTGTGATGGCGGTTGTGTTCTTATAAGAGAAGAGATAACGGTCTTCATCATTATATTCATTATCACTTGATAGATACTCGCCCGAAATACTGCCTTTGCCTTTCTTACTAAGGTAGCGGTATTCGCCTCTTAACTGTAAACCACGATTGCCGAGCACACGTGGCGTCAGTGTTGCGTCTCTGTTTGGTGCAATATTCCAATAATAAGGAATTGAGAATTCTGCACCTGATTCTTCAGAGCTACCGAAGCTCGGTGTCAGAAAACCTGATTTACGACGGTTATCAAGCGGAAAAGTCATTCTTGGCGCGTAGAAGAAAGGAATGCCTTTGAAATTAATAGATACATTTCTGGCTATTCCGATGCCTTCATCATGATCAAGTTTGATTTTATCGGCATTTAAATACCAATCATCATTTCCAGTTGGACAAGTGGTATAAGTTGTATTTTTTAAGCGAGTGGTATTCTTGTTGCCATCGCGTCGAAGACGCTCTGCAACGCCGCGACCATGTTTGCTATAGAGATCAAATTTTGCGTTAGTAACCGTAGTACGATCATCTTTGAAATTAAGTTTAATTTCATCACCACGTATTGCGATACTGCCATCTTCTAGCGATGCATTGCCTTTTGCAGAAGCCAGTTCAGCATCACGATCATAGTCAACGGCATCTGCAATTAATGTTTGATCAGCACGAGTAATAACCACATTACCTCTAAAGCTAGATTGGCCTTCTTTCGCTAAATCAGCGCTATCTGCTGATAATTTAATTTCGGCGTTACTGCGTTCTTCGGCACTTGCTTTAGGTTTTTTCGCGCGTTTAATGGGGGGGCAAAGTGCCCATGGATCTTTGCCGCCAAGTTTTTGTACCTTATTAACTTGTTTGGCTACAACTGGTGCAGGAGCGGGTTCAGGTTTTGCAACAACTGGTGCGACTGACTCAGGAGCGGGTTCTGGTTTTGCAACAACTGGTGCGACTGGCTCAGGAGCGAGTTCTGGTTTTTCTGCAATTGGTGCGACTGGCTCAGGAGTGGGTTCTAGTTTTTCTGCAACTGGTGCGACTGGCTCGGGAGCGGATTCTGGTTTTTCTGCAACTGGCGCGACTGGTTCAGGAGCAGGTTCTGTTTTTTGCGGTAAACTTTCTGCCGGAGGCGTGATAGGGCCATTTGGCAAACTAATAAACTCAGGAGTGACAACAGGCTTTTTAGGTGTAACGGTACCGGTATTGCATTCCCAAGTACCGTTGACTGACTTAGTACAGTCCCACCCGGTCGCATCTGCGGCATGCAATGCAATAGGCGCGTGCAACAGCACAAGGCCAGAGCCAAGCAGGTAAATCAATCGTTTAGGAGCTTGTTTCACTTCGCGTTTTTCTTTCTTATTTAATATTTATACTAAGTAATCTCACTTAAAAATTCGTGAGGCCGACTAAAATCGCATAGAATGGCTGTAGCATCAAATTTATATTAAGGATAATTCAAGATTGTGGTAGCAAAATCTTCTAACCATCTGATTAAACAGATAATTTTAATTACAGCTGTTTTTGTCGTTAGTGCGGTGATTATCGCATTATTGTTCTGGAGTGAGCCAGAAAACAAGCCAGAGGCTCAGCCGCTGACAGCAGTGAAGGTAAGTCCTTTTATTGTTAGCTCGAATACCATCGAACCTCATGTGAGAGTGACGGGCAGGTTACAGCCGGCAAATCGAGCTCTTTTAAGGTTTGAAGTGAGTGGCCAATTGGATCAGCGTTTGGTTGAACCTGGCCAATTAGTTAAGGCAGGTGATGTGTTGTTGCGACTATCAGATGCTGACGCGCGAGATAGTTTCGTTGAAGCTCAAGCGCGTTTGGATATGGAAATAGCGGCAATTAAACGTGATCGTCGTTTGCTTGAGATTGCAGAGAAAGATGTTGTGCTACAGCAGCAAGAAGTAAAACGATTGCAGCAACTGCGTTCTGAGTCACTCGTTTCAAGTTCAAAACGAGATCAGTCAAAGCAGAAATTATTGCAACTTCAGTCAAGTCAGGCTCAGTTACGATACAGCGTTGATACAGCACAGGCACGTTTAAAATCAGCACAGGCGTCATTAGCTCGTGCTAAACGAAATCTGCAACGAACCCAGTTATTTGCACCTTTTGATGGCACCGTAAATACGGTGAGTGTTGAGGTGGGTGATTATGTTACGCCAGGGACAGTGTCACTTGAATTAGTCGATCTTGAAAATATTGATCTTTATGTTGAGGTAACAGGTAAGACAGCAGTCGCGATATCGTTGCAACAAGCGGTCAACGTAGATGTAAATGGAGAAATACACAGCGGCAAAGTGATTGCTTTACGAAGTGATCCTGATCCAGTTACTTTTACACACGCAATACGGATACGTTTAAATACTAAAAAGTTGCTTCCTGGTACCTTGGGGGCGGTTGAGTTGCCACTGCAAGTGCAAAGGGATGTATTGGCTATTCCTGTGAGCAGCCTGCTTCAAGAAGAAGGGCGCAACTATGTCTTCGTTATCAAGTCAGGTCGATTAGAGCGGCGTGAAATACAGCGCAGTATCCGTGATAAGGATAGCATCATCGTGCGTTCTGGTTTGCAAGAAGGTGAGCAAATTGTTGCACGTGATATAGCGGCATTGACAGATGGGCAAACCGTTGAGCTGTTCAAGTAAGACACTATGTTTCTAATTCGTTTTAGTATTAATAACCCTCTTTTGACCAACATGTTATTGGTGATTATTTTTATCATGGGTATCTTGTCGTGGAATGCGATGCCGCAGGAAATGTTCCCCAATATACAGCTTGATAAGGTGCGGATTAGTACCGTTTTTGAGGGTGCTGCACCGGAGGAAGTAGAACGTCAGGTGACCTTACCCATTGAAGAAGAGTTTGATGGGGTCGCTGATATTGATGTGGTGACGTCGACTAGCCAAGAGGGTATTTCAAATATCCTTATTAAATTAAAGCCAGGTTCTAATGTAGATGATTTCCTCAATGATGCACGTGAGCGAGTAAATCGGATTATTGATTTACCTGAGCTGGCAGATGATCCTGAAGTGATCCGACTTGAAGCTCGATTTCCCGTCATCAGTGTGGCGCTTTTCGGTGAGATAGCGCGGGGTGAGTTGTATACCCGTGCCGATCAGGTGAAACGGCGCTTACTACAACTGCCTGGAGTAGCCGGTGTGGGAGTAGCAGGCGATCGTGACTGGGAATTATGGGTAATTGTTAACCCGGAACGTCTTGCTGCGCGTAATATTTCACTTACCACTGTGATTAAGGCAGTTCGCGATAATCTGGATGATACTCCCGGTGGTTCGATTAAGTCGGTTGAAGGCGATATTTTATTACGTGGTAAAGGGGTACAACCTGAACCAGACAAGATTGCGGGCATTGCTTTGCGTACGAATAAGAGTGGGGGACAACTGCTCCTTGGTGATGTTGCCGATATACAGTTACGTTTTGAGGAAGCGACCACATTGGGGCGTTTTAACGGCAAACCCTCGGTGAATTTGACTGTCACAAAAACAGCAGAAGCTTCGACTATTGTTGTTTCAGATAAAGTTAAAGAACTCATTGCGCAACTTCGTACGGAGCTTCCAGAAAGTCTTGAACTAGGCTTCTTTAGTGATTTGTCTATTTACGTTAGAACACGATTGAACACGGTTAAATCTTCTGGCTTGGTTGGTTTAGTTTTAGTTTTATTATCATTGTATTTATTCCTGAATTTTCGTGTTGCAGCAATTACGGCAATGGGGATCCCCGTGTCGTTCCTGTTTGCCATTGCCATGATTTATTACTTTGACTACACCATCAATATGGTGTCGTTATTCGCCTTCCTGATTGCGCTCGGCATGATTGTTGATGATGCCATTATTGTGACTGAAAATGTGTACCGGCATATGGAAGAAGGTATGCCGCATTATCGCGCCGCCAAGGTTGGTGCTAGTGAAGTGTTTTGGCCCGTGATCGCCTCTACCTCGACGACCA
>JALTKP010000080.1 GCA_027078075.1 Gammaproteobacteria bacterium
TGTTGACGGTAGTGCAGTTAAAACAGGTCAGAGGCTATTGCGCATTGCCGATTTATCTACTGTCTGGGTCGAAGGTGAAATTTACGAGTATGAAATTCCGTTAGTAAAAGTCGGAATGAACGCAAAAATCCTGTTACCGGAACAATCGGGTAAGACAATATTTGGAAAAGTAACTTATATAAACCCTTATCTTGAAGGCGATACACGTACCGCTAAAGTGCGTGTTGAGTTAGATAATACTGACGGTCTATTAAAACCGGACATGTATGCCCATGTGCACCTTGATATTGATTTAGGTAAACGTTTGGTTGTACCTGAAACAGCCGTGTTGTATGCAGGTGAAACGCGCGTTGTATTTATTGATTTAGGTAATGGTCAATTACAACCTAGAAAAATAAAAACAGGTTTACGTAATGCCGATGATATTGAAGTGCTGGATGGTTTAAGCCCTGGTGAAAAGGTAGTGACTTCCGGAAATTTCCTGATTGCCGCTGAAACCAAGTTGAAGACGGGGATTAACCAATGGTAAATCTAAATTCTGATGAGAAACGTAGTTTTATTGAACGCTTGATTCGATATTGTGCGATCAATCCCCTATTAACATTACTCATTATTTCTGCCGCTGCCTTTTGGGGATATCGATCATTAGTCAATACCTCATTGGATGCTATTCCCGATCTGTCGGATGTGCAGGTTATTATTTACACCGAATGGCCAGGACGCAGTCCAGATTTGGTCGAAGACCAAATCACTTACCCTTTGACCACAACATTGCTTGCCGCACCGAATGTGGAATTTGTTCGCGGTCAGAGCTTTATGGGACTGAGTTTTGTTTATGTGATATTCAAAGATGGTACGGATATCTACTGGGCTAGGTCGCGCGTACTCGAATACCTTAATACAGCTGTCGCAAAATTACCGAGTGGTATTCGACCGACATTGGGTCCTGATGCAACTGGCGTAGGTTGGGTGTATCAATACGCCTTGGTTGATAAAACGGGCAATACAGATCTAGCTGAGTTACGTGCTTTACAAGATTTCACCTTACGCTACTGGTTAGAGTCCGTTGAAGGTGTGGCTGAAGTCGCCTCAGTCGGTGGTTTTACAAAGGAATATCAGGTTAATATTGATCCAAATAAATTAGCCGCCTACGGTATTCCTTTACAAAAAGTAGCTCAAGCTATTCGTCGTTCCAATAATGATGTGGGTGGTCGCGTATTAGAAATAGCGGGTCATGAGCATTTTATTCGTGGTCGCGGGTATATTAAATCACAAGAAGACATAGAAAAAATCAGTTTGGGTGTCAGTAAAAGTGGCACACCCATTACGGTGCGAGATATTGCCAAGGTTAGCCTTGGACCTGCTATACGCCGAGGTGTAGCAGAACTGGATGGTGAAGGTGAAACAGTCGGCGGTATTGTCATCATGCGTTATGGCGAAGATGCCTTAGCGGTCATTGAGCGAGTTAAGCAACGTATTGAAGTCGCCCGTGAAGGACTTCCCGAAGGTGTTGAAATTGTAACAACGTATGATCGATCAGAACTTATCAATCGTGCTATTGATACGCTTAAAGCTACATTAACTGAAGAGATGATCGTTGTTTCTTTGGTGATCATGATTTTCTTACTGCATTTTCGTTCGGCACTGATTGCAATTCTAACGATACCTATTGCCATCTTATTATCATTTATCCCTATGGCAGAGCAAAATTTGACAGCAAATATTATGTCGTTAGGCGGTATTGCGGTCGCGATTGGGGCAATGGTGGATGCCAGTATTGTCATTATTGAGAATATCCATAAACGAGTTGAGGATCTTAATGAAGGAGCGACACAAATAGAACGACGCGAAGTTATTATTCAGGCTATGCAAGAAGTCGGCCCGAGTATTTTCTTCTCGTTGCTTATTATCACGGTATCATTTATGCCCGTTTTTGCGTTAGAAGGCACCGAAGGTAGAATGTTTAAGCCACTCGCCTTCACTAAAACCTACTCGATGGGCTTCTCTGCCCTGCTGGCAATCACCTTTACGCCTGCACTGGCCGTATTATTGATTCGCGGTAAAATTCGCGGAGATAAAAGTCCGCTTAATCGATGGTTAGTCAGGATTTATTCGCCAATCGTTCGTTTTGCTGTCAATTTCCGTTATTGGGTCGTCGGTGTAGCTGTTATAGCAATGATTGTTACCATCCCTGTCTTTCTTAAACTTGGTAATGAATTCATGCCGCCATTAAACGAAGGTAGTATTTTGTACATGCCAACCGCGTTACCCGGTATGTCTATCGCTGAGGCAGGAAAAATTCTGCAATCCATGGACAAGCAATTAAAACAGTTTCCGGAAGTCGAACGCGTGTTTGGCAAGATTGGGCGTTCGACTAGCTCAACCGATCCGGCTCCGCTCTCCATGGTGGAAACTGTGATAACACTAAAACCCAAAGATCAATGGCGAGAAGGATTGAGCTGGGATGATCTTCTTGCTGAGATGGATGAAAAACTGCGCTACCCAGGGATGCCGAATATTTGGTGGATGCCAATCCAGACACGTACTGAAATGCTAGCGACGGGTATACGGTCAGGTTTAGGTATCAAGGTTTTTGGCACTGATCTTAAAAGCATTGAGTCAACAGCTGTTGATATTGAAAAAGCATTACAGAAAGATGCTCGAACCAAAGACTATACACGTAGCGCCTTTGCAGAACGATTAACGGGAGGCTACTTTCTTGATTTTAATATTAAGCGAGAAAAAATCGCACGTTATGGGTTAACTGTAGGTGATGTTGAAGATGCATTACAAGCTGCAGTAGGAGGACTGAAAGTATCGGAAACCATTGAAGGTCGAGAGCGTTATGCCATTAATCTTCGTTATGCACGAGAGTATCGTGATAATCCTCAAGCATTGGAACGTGTATTGGTTTCGACACCGAGTGGTGCACAAATTCCAATTAGCCAATTAGCCGACATGGAGTTTTTGACGGGACCACCCATGTTGCGAAATGAAGATGGTCAACTCGTTGCATTTGTCTTTGTTGATGTAAAAGGGATCGGTATCGCGGATTACGTAGATTTAGCGCGTGACGTGGTGAATGAAAAAGTAAATATCCCTGCTGGTTATCGCATTGCATGGGCTGGACAGTTTAAATATTTTGAACGAGCAAAAGCCAAGTTCAAAATATTAGTCCCGCTGACATTGTTTATTGTATTTTTCATGTTATATGTTAATCGAAAATCTATTGTTGAAGCTCTAATCATACTGGTCGCAATCCCCTTTTCTCTTGTCGGCGCTATATGGTTATTGTTTTTGCTAGACTACAATCTCAGTGTTGCAGTGTGGGTGGGTATGATTGCTTTAGCAGGGTTAGATGCCGAGATGGGGATCCTAATGATGTTGTATCTTGGTATGAGCTACAAACAAAAGCAGGAAGCTGGGCAACTGAATAGCCATCAAGACTTATCACAAGCAATTATAGAAGGTGCGGGTCGTCGTATCCGACCCATGTTAATGACTGGTATGGCACTTTTGTTAGGCTTAATTCCTATTTTATGGAGTACCGGAACAGGTGCAGATGTCATGAAACGCATTGCGGCACCAATGGTCGGTGGCGTTACCTCTGCCTTATTGATGGTTCTAGTCGTATTCCCTGCGGTATTTGCAATATGGAAAAGTCGCTCTATAAAGGCGACTGAGTGAACTGTTCACCTTTTTTTGAATATTACCTGAATGAACTTAGGTTTTTGATGTTTACCTAAAATCCAAGGTAACTATACATCAAAAAATTACGATGAAATAAACTTTATTCAATGACTTATACGTTGTTTTGATTTATATATTTGCCTATAGTGGTGATCTCAACCTCAGAAGCTTGATTGTATTTAGTTTAGTTCTATTTCCTGTTGAAATACGTCATAGAATATTGGTGATTTATTATTATAATTAATACGTTTGCGTCTATTTTCATCTAGCAAATGGTAGCTAATAACTGCTTCAACTGAATATGCGTGGCTGTTAGTTGGAACTTCAATGTTATATGTTCGAGGCTGCCATCGAGGCAAACGCGTGTCTTTTAAATCAATAATAAATGGACGCCACATAACCGTACGAATTAGTTTGTTAGCATCTTCAGTAATAACATTTTTATCTTTATCTAATATTCGTAGAGTAACTAAAAAATATCTATCAGGTGTCCCTGTAGGTGCATAATGCCCGGCACCGGTATTTGCTAATGTTAATGAAAAAATACGCTTATTATTTTTGCTACTAACTCTCTCATAGAATTTTATTGAAAGTGATTTTTTAACCATTTGAGGATCATGCCCTCCACGCCAATAATGATGGCGTGTTTTACGTATCTTTCCATCTTTAACTAAAGCTCGTTTAACAACAGGCATATGACATTGTACGCAGCCAAGTGAAGCTGTATCTGGAACTACTGTCTCACCTGTACTGCCTCGGGTAACTACCCTCTTTCCTATTTCATTTTGTTTTGAAATATCTTTATCAAGTAATAAAGGTTTTAGCGAATCAAGTATGTTTGAATCAATTTCTGAGATTTGTATATCAGATGTTGCATCAACCTCTGCGACTGTGCCACAAGGGGGAAAACGTACGAAATTATCCCACTTGTCACCCCCAGCAACATGGCAACGAACGCATACTTGATTTGGATCGTCTAACTTCTTGACAGGATGCGGCGCGTTAGTGTTTCCATAAACACCTACAATTTTCCCATCACGATAATGACATGCGGCACATGTAACACCTTCGTGTTGCAAACTCATATCAAAATTAGGATTATCTTCAAGAATAGGATCCCATTTATCTTTATCACGATATCCGAGAACTGTATGTGGTTGTTGTCGATCTAACGGCGTATGGCAAGCACGACAAACATGTTGTTTGCTATCAAACTGCCAATCAGTTTGAAAGTAAGGATCTGTCCATGCCTGACTATGGATTGTTGTTTGCCATTCATTATAGAAATCTTGATGGCATGCAGCGCATTCTTTGGCGCTTAGGCCACCTAATACAGCAGGCACTTCTGATGTATCTACTGGCCAAGCGGCTTGTTCATTGAGAACAAAAACATTCATTGGACGTATAAGCCGCCAGCCTAGAAATATGACTAAAGCGATACTTAAACCGATGACGATCGTTTTCGTTCTCATCTTGTATACCTATTTGTAGGCAATGACGATTAACTAATGGTGTCATTTATCACTCATGTTATAGTGAATAATCCATTACAATTATTCAAGTGATTAATTGAAGAGAATGTCTATGTCGACTGGTAACTTTAAACAAGAACTTTTTGAGCAATTTGCACGGGTCGGAAAAGCCTTATCTAATGGTAACCGATTGGAATTGCTAGAATTTTTAGCTCAAGGTGAGCGTAGCGTTGAAGAATTATCCAAAATAGCCAATCTCAGTGTTGCTAATACATCCCAGCATTTACAGCAATTACGCCAATCTGGGCTTGTTACCGCCAGAAAACAGGGGTTAAGGGTCTATTATCGTATCAGTGGTGATGACGTTGTTAGTCTTCTCGATGCACTTCGTTTAGTGGCTGAAGGTCATGTTGCTGACGTCGAACGGCTTGTAAACACTTATTTAACCGTTAAAGATTCTTTAGAGCCAATTCCTCGAGCAGAATTACTCGAACGCGTTCGAGATGGGCTGGTAACGGTCGTAGATGTCCGTCCTGAAGAGGAATTTGCAGCAGGACACGTGGCAGGTGCAGTGAATATACCGCTAAGCGAACTAGAACAACGCTTAAATGAGCTGGGTGATGTCGAAGAGATCGTTGCCTACTGTCGAGGCCCTCATTGCATATTAGCCTTTGATGCCGTTGCGAGACTACGTGAGAAAGGTTTAACAGCCAGACGATTAGAAGATGGCTACCCAGAATGGAAACTAGCAGGAATGCCAATTGAAAAAGAGGATAAAACCCTTTGAATCTTTGGTCTTTGTTGTGGTCAAACGCATTGAATATTAATGAATCATAATACATACTAGGCGTTATGCGTAAAACGGTTGCCAAATTACTTATCATTCTAATGCTGTTTTCAAACGCAGCATGGGCAATGGACTCTGACTATTTATCATCTGATCATAACTCATCTGTATCAGAGCAAGTCAGTGACGCCGATTTCTTTGGTGAGGTTGTATCATTACTTCAACATAACGATAGTGAAGATAACGACCATTGTTGTCATGGTGCAGCGCACATGATCGGCATGACGTCTATAAAGGTTACTCCAGTAGTAAAAATTAAAGACATCGTTCAATTACAAGTAGCAACAACTTTAATTTCTTATAGACACCTACCCCCTACTCCTCCGCCAACATACTAATTTTCTTTCTGTAATATCGTTCTTATTTCTAGGAAATAAGGAGGTACTTTGTATTACTTGATTAGGAATTTAGATTTATGAATAACAAACCATTATTAATGG
>JALTKP010000081.1 GCA_027078075.1 Gammaproteobacteria bacterium
GCACCCGAGGTTACTTATCAAGCAGGTGAGTCATTTGATGTTGCTGCGAATAGTTCGTTTAATGTGAAGGTGGCGGTTGATACGGCTTATTTGTGTGTTTATGGGTGAGTGATAAATGCCAAGCAATAAAAAACCCCGTTATTGCTAACGGGGTTTCTTTTACAACAACTTAAATGAGAATTAAGCTACTGTGACGTTCTTAGCTTGTGGGCCTTTTGGACCACTTTCTACTTCGTAGTTCACTGCTTGATCTTCAGCTAGTGTACGGAAGCCTTCAGAGTTGATTGCAGAGAAGTGAACGAATACGTCAGCACTACCGTCAGAAGGGGCGATAAAACCAAAACCCTTAGACTCGTTAAACCATTTTACTGTTCCTGTTGCCATGATATGCACCTTAAAAATTTAAAAAAAACTTATTGCATTTCATAACGGGGCAACTTAGAAATAACCAAAAGTAACGACCGAGTAGTCCTGAATCCATGCAACGCTCTAAAATTTATAATCTAAATGACCATAAATAACCGACTAATTTTGTCGAGTCGGAGCGATTATCACTAATAATCTTGACAAATACAAGCCCTACTGGACACATGGAATTTCATTTCGCTACTTTTACGGATAATTTTCTAATTTACATGCAAGATTCTGATTATTAAAGCAGAATCTGCTTAACCACCTCGTGGTCAAAACTTCAGTAAATGCTGCTATTTAAGGGTTACAGAAAAGTAACGACTACAAGCAACAATTAAAGTCTATTCAATCTAGTAATTCCCATAAAATCAATATCTTATTATTAATAATAAAATTCTAATATTAGCTAAAGCAATCATGATTTAGTCCGATAAATACTACTATAGATAGATAAAATCAACTTAGCAGTGGGCAAAAAACCTTGGCAACTCAGACACAACCCGGATTCTTTTCCCTTGGCATCCGCCAAAAGGTGGGACTCGTGCTGGTTTTTATACTCCTTATTTCTCTAGGGTTAAGTGGTTGGCACAGCTTAAGTCAGCAAGAATCTCACGTCTTAAAAGAAACAAAGATTCGCGGTAACGACTTAAGCCGCTTCACAGCCCAGTCTGTTGCATACAGTGTTGTTGGCTACGATTACCATACTATCCAGCTACTACTTGATGAGCTCGTAAAATCTCAAGATATTAACTATGCCAAAGTAACTAACAACAAAGGCAATGTCATGGCGAAAGCCGGACACCTTTCTACTGAAAATATCACTTGGACATACTTTGAAGAAGATGTCGTTTTCGATGAAACAGTCATTGGCAAACTAAGCTTGCAACTCGACAATAGCAGAATCGTTGCCAGATTCGTTGAACAACGTAATGAGCTAATACAAAGAGAAATATTATTAATATTACTCATGGCTATTAGTATTTATTTTGCACTTTCGTATTTCATTATCCGTCCCATTTGTATTACCTCAGGCAAGTTAGCCGATGGCGTAAGCAAAGATGCATTACAAGATGTCTCCCTCGATTACACAAAAAATGATGAATTGGGTTATTTGTTCTCACACTTTAATGCAATGCAAGAACGATTGAGTGAAACCACTAATTTACTAAAATCAAAAGTCGAACTTGCAAATAATGAAGTCCAAGAAAAGAATGAGCGCTTACAGAAACAGTCTAATGAACTAAAAGTCATTAACGAAAAATTAAAATTACTCACTATCACCGACCCATTAACTGAGTTATTTAATCGCCGCCATTTTGACATTTTATTAAGAAAAGAAATCTCCTACGCTAAACGTCACCAGGAAAATGTCAGCTTAATTATTTTTGATCTAGATTACTTTAAAAAAATTAATGACAAATATGGTCATAGTGTTGGTGATGCCGCTCTTTTTTCAGTCGCAAAAACAGTGCAATCAAACACACGCGAATCAGATATATGTTGTCGTATTGGTGGTGAGGAATTTGCCATTATTTGCCGCGAAACAGATATGCATGAAATTCGTATCATTGCCGAGAGCCTTCGAAGCAAACTTGAAATGACGCCAATCAGAAGCGGTCAACATGAAATATCTATTACGGCCAGCTTTGGCATGATGACCTTTTCATGTTTATCCATTTTATCCATTTCTCCTGATGATATTTACCACTGCGCAGATATGGCGATGTATCACAGCAAACAACAAGGACGAAATCGAATATCACATTATGCCGATATTACCGTTGATATTAAACGACCCAAAGCTAAAACACTTTAAGGTGATGACCATGTTCAAAAACTTGTCAAAATTAATTTTAGTAAGCTTAGTTACTCTAAGCTTTGCTATTTCTGCAACGCAAACTAATGCCAATGAACTAAAATTTGGTTCCGTGGCAATGGATATTCCTGCGATCATGCATCGTCGGCTTACACCATTAACCGAGTACCTTAGCCAAGCTATTAACCAACCCGTATCATTACAGCTATCACCTAATATGGCATCAGCCATTAATGAAGTTGCTAATAACAATGTTGATCTCGCTTATTTAACACCGGTTGCTTACATTAAGGCGCACCAAAAAGGTGAGTCGGATATTCTCGTCAAAACAGTCACTAATAATAAAGCCTCATTTCAACTCATGATTGTTGTGCGCAAAGACAGTCCTATAAGAAAAATTTCAGATCTTGAAGGCGCTGAATTTGCTTTTGGCGATAAAGCAGCCCTACTACAACGAGCTGTTGTGGTTGGCGCAGGCATTCCTCTTATTAAACTCGGTAGCTATAAATTCATTGGTCATTACGACAACATTGCTCGCGGTGTAGAAGTCGGTGATTTTGATGCTGGTATTTTAAAAGATACGAAGGCCTTTAAATGGGAATCAAAAGGATTACGCATTCTTTATCGTTCGCCTGAATTACCGCCTTACAACATTACGGTGAGTAAGAAACTAAACCAAGCAACACGTGAAAAACTAAGGAATGCATTCCTTGCGTTAGATGATAGCAACCCTCGCCATCGGGCTATCATCAAAGCACTAAGCAAAAAATATAATGGCTTTTCTGAGGCAAAAGATGCCGACTATGATGTGGTAAGAACGCTAATTAAACCGTTCAATAAACCTTAGGCATTCAAACCGGCAACATAACCCGATGACCATGCCCATTGAAAATTATAACCGCCAAGGTGGCCAGTAACGTCAATCACCTCACCAATGAAATAAAGATTGGGGCGAGTTTTACTTTCCATTGTTTGTGATGAAAGATCATTGGTGTCGACGCCACCTAGAGTCACTTCTGCAGTTCGATAGCCTTCTGTAGCCGAAGGCTTTATTTCCCAACCTGAAAACTTATCGGCTATTTCTTGTAGCCTAGTATCCGGTATCTCTGCTAATGAGGTTTGTTTTTCTTTTTGCCACCACATGGCTTCACATTCACTCACCAGTTTCTTTGAAAGCAATTTTGACAATACAGTTCGTAATAAACTTTTGCCATTGTTGGCTTTCTCATCCAGCAAGATGTTAGCCACATCCCTGCCAGGTAAAAGATCAATCGTGACTATGTCACCCGGATGCCAGTAATTTGAAATTTGTAATACTGCAGGCCCGCTCAGCCCCCGATGCGTAAACAACAGTTCTTCATTAAAGCTTTGCCGCTGACAACTAATATCCACATGAATAGCCAGACCCGACAGACGTGATGTCATTTCTTTTAATGCACCTGATAAAGTAAATGGAACCAGTCCTGCTCTGTGCTCGAGAACATTCATGCCATATTGCTTTGCTAACTCATAACCAAAGCCAGAGCCACCTAAGGTTGGAATAGACAGCCCTCCCGAGGCAACCACTAATGATTCACAATGATATTCACCCAAACTGGTATCTAACTTAAAACCATGATCACATTCCACCGACTCTATTTCACAGCGTGTTTGTATTTCAACACCAGCTTGTTTCGCCTCATCCAGTAACATTGCCAAAATTTGTTTTGCTGAATCATTACAAAATAGCTGTCCTTTATGAGTTTCTTCACCGGCATTATCAAGATGGGACTTCTCGTTATATTCAATCCCGTGCTTATTCACCAACTCAATAAAATCCCACTGCGTATAACGAGATAAAGCTGACTTACAAAAATGTGGGTTGGTTGATAAATAATTTTCTGGCTCCGCATACATATTTGTGAAATTGCAGCGACCACCGCCGGACATGAGTATTTTTTTGCCAACCTTGTTGGATTTCTCCAACATCAAGACTTTGCGACCACGCTGCCCAGCCGTTATGGCGCACATCAAGCCGGCAGCCCCAGCACCGATAATAATGACGTCTACATAATTGGAGTCTGACATATGCCTTATTACAGAGGTTGCAACCAACCAGGCATACTATGCCAAGCTTGCTTTAGTTGTGACTCAATAATTTTGTAATCGGAAATATAGGATGCGAGCAAATTATAAAAATGACGAGAGTGATTTAAATGAGCCGTATGGCATAACTCATGAACCAATACATAATTCATCATTTCTGGGCTAACAAACATCAATTGATAATTTAAATTAATTGATGCGGTACTAGAACAACTTCCCCAGCGTGTGCGCTGACCTCGTACCGTTGCTTTTCTATATGGCAAAGCACAATCGTCACTTGCTAAGTCGAGTAAGGGAATTAGATTTTGTCTAGCATGACGCATTAACCAACGTCGCAGCGCTTTTCGACATGCGGTTATATTCTCTGTGTAGCCGATGATGCGTAACTGAAAATTTTCTGTTGCCGTTACACGCACTGTTGAGGCGCTGGTCTTTATAAAACTAACACACCACTTCTCACCCAATGCGGGTAAACAAATTTCATTCGGTAGTGTCGTGTCTTGTTCCTGAACCGGATAATCTTTATAGCGTTGCAGGGTTTTTTCTATCCAACCCTGACGACGAGCAACTAAGTCATCCAATAAAGAATGGTTAAATCCTTTTGGTACCACAACCACCAAACCATCAGTCGGCGTAATCTTTAAACTGACATGCTTGGCGCGATTCGAAATTTTTACACTGTAATTTGTCATTCAAGCACGTGAAATGAATTTGCCTGTACCAGTATGAACCTTAACCACTTCACCAATTTCAATGTATTCCGGCACCTGAACTTCAAGCCCAGTGGTCAATGTTGCCGGTTTAGTTCGCCCTGCTGCCGTAGAGCCCTTAATGCTTGGCGAAGTGTCAGTTACCGTCATTACCACTGTTGCGGGTAACTCAATGCCAATGATCTGACCATCCATTAACAATGCCGTAATCCCTTCCAGCCCTTCTGTAATGTATTCGCGCTGGCCATCTAACTCTGCTTCGGAAAGGTTGTGCTGACTATAATCTTCACTGTCCATAAAAATCATCATGTCGTCATCCGTGTAGGAATATTGAACCTGCGTTCGTACACAATCAGCATCCTTGAGCATGTCATCTGCCTTATAAGACTCATCCAGCTTTTGACGTGTTTGAAGATTATTAAAACGGATTTTATATAAAGTCTGCGCACCGCGTGATGAAGGGCTTTTACACTCCACCTGCTTCACCGCATGCGGCATACCGTTAATTTCCACGATCATGCCGCGTTTGAGTTCACTTGCCTTTGGCACGGTTTTCTCCTAATTCTTTAATTTTTGTCTGTAGATAGTATACCTTGGCTTACTCAAATTTCGTAAAATTTCCTCGAGAAACAAGCATTTGGCTTACTAGGGAAAAGCTTGCTAAAAACTTATATAATAGCGCTCGATTAAATGATTGAAATAATGGTAAAGACAAAATGAAGTGGTTAATTCGTACTTTCTTTAAAACACTACGCGCCATTATTGGCCCTATCATGTTGCTTGGTGATTGGCTTACAACGCCTCGTGGCATTAAACGAGACGATGATGAGCAGAAACAAATTGATGCCATCACCGCCAATATGACCCTTTACCAGTTCAAAACCTGCCCGTTTTGCATCAAAGTTCGCCGTTCAATTAAGCGTCAATCGCTGAATATTGAATTACTCGACGCTCAGCATAACCAAGAGCACCGCGAACAACTCATGCAAGGTGGTGGCAAAATTAAAGTACCTTGCCTCAAAGTGGTTGATGAACAAGGAAATGCTAACTGGCTTTACGAATCTAACCAAATCATCGACTTCTTACAGGACAAAGCCGCGTAAACGTGGAAGCCCTCGGCTCTGACCCTAAAATCCTGCTCAAACTCGCGGCCTACCGCATGCCTTTTGGCAAATACGCCAACCGGCTACTTATCGATCTCCCTGAACCCTATGTCATCTGGTTTGCCAACAAAGGCTTTCCTGCTGGCGAGCTGGGGGAAATGCTTAAAATTGTCCATGAAATCAAGGTCAACGGTCTTGAATACCTGTTCAAACCACTGCGAACTGATAAATAAGCACCCCCAAGCCCCTTATTTCAAGCTAAAATACCTGACTTATTTGCTC
>JALTKP010000082.1 GCA_027078075.1 Gammaproteobacteria bacterium
TATACAGCTATTTGGGAGTTTTCAAGTATCTCAACCGCATGTTTTGCTGCGTGTTATATAGCCATAAGCCGTATTTGACGTCGTCGAATTATTGACGATAATCACGTCTGTGGCTTATAGATAAAGACTAGCCATTTCAACTTTTTGAATTTTTAGGGAATAATATATCAGTGCTTGAATTTTGTATTAATTCCTGCCATATTTCTACGGGAAATTGAACTGGACTTATCTGGAAAGTTTCCCTGGTTTATTCGGGAAGGTTTCCGTTGATTTATAGTTAGGCAAATATAAAAATGGCCATTAGTAATGAAATAATCGCTTTGTGGGGTGCTGGTTTATCCACTTCTCTAGCGATGATAAAAATCTGGGAAATATGGTCAGCAAGGAGACGAATTGAAGTTAGCTATGGTTTTGATGGTCGTCCGGAAGTCGGTAATGACATTATCATCCGCAATCTTTCAGATAAGCCCATGATCATAACTTATTGGGAGCTTTTATTCTGTGAGAAAAAAGGACTTAAATGGGTTACGTACAGAAATGAAAACCCAGCTGAGGATACAAGTGACATTTCCATTCTAGGACACACAAGCAAAAAAATAAATTTCAGTGACTCTGATTATTTTTCTTGGGGCCATAAGGCTCTTGGTGGCAAGCGCTTGTATTTAAATCTACACATTGCTGGGAAAAGAAAGCCAGTAAAACGCTTAGTATATAAAGGATAGTCTTATGTTTAATGTCAACTTTGAAGTTCAATAAAAAATGCCTAATCGGGTAACCGGAGGTCTCTAACCTCCAGTCCCCACAACACCCTGTGTAATGGTCAAGTTTTCTTGGAAGAAATTTAAGCCGCATTTCGAATCTCAAGCTTTCGTTCAGCAGGCGTAATATTTCCTATTGCTGAGTGCAATCGTTTGTAATTATAAAATCGGATGTAACTCTCTACTACAGCAATGACAGACTGGTGACTAATAAAGCTCAGCCTGTTCAACTTTTCTGTTTTCAAACTCCTAAAAAAACGCTCCATTACCGCATTGTCCCAGCAATTCCCACGTCGACTCATACTTTGTGTTATTTTCAATGTTTGTAAATAATCCGTAAACAATTGTGCTGAATATTGAACGCCCTGGTCTGAATGAA
Source organism: Gammaproteobacteria bacterium (assembly GCA_027078075.1). Lineage (GTDB taxonomy): Bacteria > Pseudomonadota > Gammaproteobacteria > AKS1 > AKS1 > Sulfuriflexus. The sequence goes on from JALTKP010000082.1 coordinate 1,138, forward strand.
ACAGTAATTGCGTCGTATCAGGCTGTTGTTTTTTAATGGCGTCTGTCAGTGCTTTCTTCGCTAGTTCGGCGTTGGGTTGCTGAGACATCGCCCAACCAACAACTTCCTTAGAACCTAAATCAAGCACACAAGCAAGGTAGCTCCAACCCTGATGACTGCGAATGTAGGTGATGTCACCGACCCAATGTGTATTGATTGTACCCGGGTTAAATTTGCGATTAAGTACATTATCTGCCTTTTGGTGAACATCGCCAGCATCAGGATAATAGTGCCGTTTAACAGGATTTATCGCGGTAATACTGGCCTTTTTCATGTGACT
>JALTKP010000083.1 GCA_027078075.1 Gammaproteobacteria bacterium
CCCTTACTGATTAATTGTCCTGCATAAACCAATAAGCGTGTTGAGATCCCTTCATCAAGGCCGTGACCTTTCAGGTTACGCGCGCGATGTGCAATTTGAACCAGCTTTTCAGCAATGTCTTTATCGATACCCGATTCTTTTGCAACAATCGACACTTCTAACTCAGTTTCAGGGTAGTCAAAATCAAGGCCACCAAAACGTTGCTTGGTAGACTGTTTAAGATCTTTCATTAAACTTTGGTAGCCAGGGTTGTATGAAATCACCAACTGGAAATCAGGGTGTGCTTCAATCAGCTCACCTTTCTTATCCAGAGGTAAAGAGCGACGGTGATCGGTCAATGGGTGAATAACAACCGTCGTATCTTGGCGAGCTTCAACCACTTCATCTAAATAACAAATCGCACCAATGCGTGCTGCCATTGTGAGTGGGCCATCCTGCCATTTTGTACCATCTTTATCTAACAGGAAACGACCGACTAGATCAGACGCTGTCATATCTTCGTTACAGGCAACCGTAATAAGTGGACGATTAAGTTTCCACGCCATGTATTCAACAAAACGGGACTTACCACAACCTGTCGGGCCTTTCAGCATCATCGGCATACGCACGTTATACGCCGCTTCATAGTATTCGACTTCGTTACCTACTGGTTCATAGTAGGGTTCATCTTTAATGATGTATTGTGTTGGATCTACGCTTATATCAGACATAATTTTACCCACTCATACTCAAAATATTATTTATTACTCTTCATCACCGGTTTCATGTTCACCGCTCCAACCCGCTTGTTTTGCGTGCTGAATCGCTTTTGCATGAATGTCACGATGACGTGTTGATAAGGGTTCTGGCAATGCACTAACCATGCAGCCGTACTTATCCCACTCGGCATTGACCTTTTGTAACAAAGCGTCAATCCCGGCTAGGTTCCAACCTTCACAAGTTTCTGTCTCTTCTATCAAGCCAAATACCCAGGCATCACGAATAATTTTACCAATGCTGGTCATGCCACCATTAATGTCCTTATCTATACCAATGTAATGTTCTGGTTTACTCATGTGTTTTGACCTGATTTAAAAATAATGATGGGGTAGCTACCCTGACCAAATGGTCAGGGTAACAACCATCGAGATAGTCAGTTTAAATTAAACTGTTTTACCGCGATAGATAACCATTGATGCACCTGCTGACTGCGCGAAGTTATCAAAGCCCAATAAACGGACGTGGTTATCAGGGTGAGCTGCGTGACACGCTTCTACTTCTTTCAGAATGGCATCTACATCAGTTTCGCCAAACATGGGAAGTTTCCACATGTACCAGTAATTATCTGCTGCATTTTCAGGTTCTGTGTGTTCGATACCTGGGTTCCAACCTTTGCTTACGATGTACTCAATTTGAGCACGCGTTTGCTCTGGTGTGAACGCAGGCAGGTATGAAAATGTTTCAAACTTACGACTTGCTGCATCGGCAAGGCTAGATTCATAATCTTGCATGTTACTGCTCCTAAATTAATATTTTAAATCTGGCAAAGTGCTAAACGCACTTTGCCAAGTAACCTTGCTTATTTATGAGCAACGTCAATTTTATCAACGGTATCGAATTCAAACTTGATTTCTTTCCAGGTTTCCATCGCTGCAGCCAGCTCAGGGCTGTGCTTCGCAGCTGCAGTAAGAATGTCTTTACCTTCTTTCTCAAGTTCACGACCCATGTTACGAGCTTCAACACATGCTTCAACAGCAACACGGTTGGCAGCCGCACCAGCAGCGTTACCCCAAGGGTGACCTAATGTACCGCCACCGAATTGAAGAACAGAGTCATCACCAAAGATATTAACCAACGCTGGCATGTGCCATACATGGATACCGCCTGATGCAACAGGAAGTACGCCTGGCATTGCGCCCCAATCTTGGTCGAAGAAAATACCGCGTGAACGATCTTCTTTGATGTATGAATCACGCATGATGTCGATCCAACCCAATGTTGCATCACGATCGCCTTCCAATTTACCAACAACCGTACCGGAGTGAAGGTGATCACCACCAGACAGACGTAAAATCTTGGTTAATACGCGGAAGTGGATACCGTGGTGTGGGTTGCGATCAAGTACCGCATGCATAGCACGGTGAATGTGTAACAACATACCGTTGTCCTGACACCATTGTGCTAGCTGTGTGTTTGCAGACCAACCACCGGTGATGTAATCGTGCATGATGATAGGTGCGCCAATTTCTTTGGCGTATTCCGCACGTTTCATCATTTCATCAGACGTTGCAGCGGTTACGTTTAAGTAATGACCTTTACGTTCGCCTGTTTCTGCTTCGGCTTTATGAATCGCTTCCATAACGAAATCGAAACGTGCGCGCCAACGCATGAAGGGTTGTGAGTTAACGTTTTCATCATCTTTGGTGAAATCGAGACCACCACGTAAACCTTCGTAACAAGCACGACCGTAGTTCTTTGCCGATAAACCAAGTTTAGGTTTAATCGTACAACCCAACATTGGACGACCGTATTTGTTCAGGATGTCACGTTCTTGCTGGATACCCTGAGGTGGTCCATTACATGTCATTACGTAAGCAATTGGGAAACGAATATCTTCTAAACGAAGGGCACGTAATGCTTTAAAACCAAATACGTTACCAACCAAAGAAGTCATTACGTTTACAACTGAACCTTCTTCGAATAGATCAATTGGGTAAGCGATAAATGCGTAGAAACAAGTATCATCACCTGGCACGTCTTCGATAGCATAAGCACGACCTTTGTAGTAATCCAGATCTGTTAACAAATCTGTCCATACTGTGGTCCAGGTACCGGTTGAAGATTCGGCAGCAACTGCTGCAGCAACTTCTTCACGAGGTACACCGTCTTGTGGTGTTACTTTAAAACACGCCAGAATATCCGTATCTTTAGGGGTATAATCCGGCATCCAATACGTTTCGCGGTATTCTTTTACACCCGCGTCATAGGTTTTAGCCATTATGTTCTCCAATCATTCATTTAGTTATATGCGGGAATTGCCGCGCATGGACATTATTCACAAACCCCTGTATAAATAAAAATCAATAGTTTCTATATTTTTCATAGGTTATTGTCTATGGCTTATTCTGTTGCCAAGGATTTAATTCGTCATGTAAGTTTGCGTCAGATGCAGATTTTTGAGGCCGTTGTACGACTCGGCAGCTACACTCGGGCGGCTGAAGAACTACATTTATCTCAACCTACCGTTTCAATGCAGGTTAAAAAACTATGTGAAACAATTGGTTACCCGCTTATTGAAAAACTGGGAAATCAATTACATACCACTGATATTGGTAAAGAGGTGTATGCTTCCACACAAGAGGTGCTCGGCAGTATGGCGGCATTAGGTGAATCGACCGCTGCATTGGGCGGTGTGGTGAAAGGCCCTCTTCGAATGGCGGTTATTACCACTGCTAAGTATTTTATGCCCCACTTACTCGGTGCTTTTATCAATCAGTATCCAGAGGTGCAGCCCATATTAAAGGTAACGAATCGCCTGCGAGTACTCGAACGTTTACAGTCTAATGAAGACGATCTATTAATCATGGGGCAAGTACCTGAAGACCTTAGTGTTGAAGCTCACCCCTTTGTTGATAATGAATTAGTCGTAGTTGCTGCACCTAATCACCCTTTGACTAAATGTAAATCGATCAGTCTTGAACAACTGAGCCATGAACGTTTTCTAGTACGTGAATCAGGATCAGGAACGCGCTTAGCGGTAGATCGCTTATTTGCTGAACAAGGATTGAAAATAAAACCTTATATGGATCTTGGTAGTAGCGAGGCGATTAAACAGGCGGTAATGGCAGGCTTGGGAATTTCGGTATTATCTAAACATAACCTGCGCCTTGAGCTAGCAGGTAATCATATTACTATTCTTGATGTTGACGGCTTCCCACTCTTTTACCGTTGGTATGCCGTCCATCTTAAAGGAAAGAAATTATCCTTAGCAGCACGAACCTTTTTGGATTTTTTACTTCAACAAGGCAAAGATATGTTGCAACAACTTCCCCACGGAAACTCAAATTCCTCTTAATAATTTTTCCTCTGCCAGCTCAAGCTCTTCTGTGCCACCTTCAAGGAGTAAAGCATCCCCCTGTTGTAAAACCATACTTAGATTTGGATCATCACCACGAATATTGCCACGCTTTAATGATAAAATACTCACGCCTATTTCACCTAAATGGCATTCCTCAATTGTTTTACCGATTGACTGACAACCTTGTGCGAGCACAACCGTGTGACGTCGATAGTGATCATCAGCCATGTCTTCAACACTTTCAGCTTCCTCACCATGAAAATAGCCACGTAAGTTATAATATTGATCTGCTCGCGTTTTCTCTATTAAACGTATAATTTCTTCTGTAGGTACATCAAGCAATTCCAATAAGTTTGTTGCCAACATCATGCTTGATTCCAATTTTTCAGGTACGACTCGATCAGCACCTGCTTGTTCTAGTTCTTCAAGATGTAAGTCATCTTTAGTCCGAACAATAATCGCTAGGTGTGGGTTTTTATTTCGCGCTGTCTGTATTATTTTCGTTGCTGTATGAGTATCAAATGCAGTGATGATCATCGCTTTTGCTCTTCGTACACCGGCTGCACGTAACATTGAGGAGTGCGTTGCATCACCATAGTAAACACGTTCACCCGCCTCATAGGCTTCGCGCACAATAATAGGATCAAGATCTAAACCGACATATTCAATACCTTCTTGCCTTAAGAAGGACGCTAGGTTCTGCCCAACACGCCCATAACCCGCAATGATGACATGATTCTTAAGATCAAGTGATGCATGTAAAATTTCTTTTGCATGTGACTGGCGACCTTTTAAATATGTGCGCCCAAACAGTTTTTTTGCAATCACACCATTTTCACGAATTAAAATCGGCGCAATAATCATACTGGCAATAATTGCTGCAAGAATTGCTTGACTGTCGATAGCTGAAATTAATTGCCGATTTAACGCCAATGCTAATAACGCAAAACCAAACTCGCCCCCTTGCGCCAATACCAATCCGGTACGTGTTGCTACCGCATTTTCATAGCCCATAAATCGACTAATCAACATAACTAAAATGCCTTTACCAATCACCAAGGTTGCAAGTAATAGCAATGCTTTTGGCCACACTTCTGGCAACAAACTCACATCTAACTGAATACCAATAGTGATGAAAAACAAACCCATGAACACATCACGGAACGGCCGGATATCGATCTCAATTTGATGTCGGTATTCTGATTCACCCAACATGATACCCGCTAAAAAGGCACCCATCGCGGCAGAAAGCCCGAGTACATGGGTAATACCGCCCGCGGTTAAAGCAACGAAAATAACTGTTAAAGTAAATAATTCTGCCGAATGCACCGAAGCAACGGTATGGAAAATAGGCCGCAATGCCCATCTTCCTAATGCACTCATTATAATGAAAGCGATCACTGCTTTAAAAAAGGCAAATAATAACTCGGTACTTATATTACCCTCAGCGCCAACCGCTAAAATTGGAATGACTACTAAGAAAGGGACTACCGCAAGATCTTGAAACAATAACGCGCCCAGTGCTAAACGCCCGTGCCGAGAATGCATTTCTAATTGCTCAGTTAATTGCTTTGCAACAATTGCCGTAGAAGAAAGCGCAATCGCCCCACCAACAACAATCGAGCCTTCCCAACTAATACCAATTAAATGAGCAACGCCCATACCGGCAAATGTCGTCAGCACCACCTGCGTCGTGCCCAGCCCAAGAACCGCTTTTTTCATTGCTACCAATTGCGCTAATGAAAATTCTAATCCAATTGAAAAAAGTAAAAAAACAACACCTATTTCAGCCAGCAAATGGATAGATTCTTCATGCTCCACCAAGCCAATAGCATGTGGTCCAACAACAATGCCAACAAACAAATATGCAAGTATAGGAGGTAAATTAAAGCGTTTTAGTGCAATAACGGTGACAATCGACATCGCTAAAAGTACTAATACAACAAATAAAACGTTTTCGTTCATGTGTCCCCGAATAGGGGCGTGCCCCCTTTAAATTTCTTTACCTACCATGATCATATTACCATGCTCCGGTCATCTGGAACGCTGCCCACTGCACAGGACTAGTAAATTGTTTCATTGTTTCAATTTGTGCCTGACGTAAAGCGTCTGCCTTATTGGTTATTTTCAGTTTTTTATAAAAGGCTGTCATTAATACACGTGTCGATTCATCTGGCACGCTCCAGAGACTGGAAACAATTGACTGAGCGCCAGCATAAAGAAAACCACGATTTAGTCCAATAACATCATCGCCCTGCTTTACGTCACCCAAACCTGTTTGACAAGCCGACAAACTAATCATTTGTGCGTTCAAACGAAGATCATATATCTCTGCTGTAGTTA
>JALTKP010000084.1 GCA_027078075.1 Gammaproteobacteria bacterium
CGGTATCGCCACGTTCTGGTGAGACGTCATCGCTGACAGTTTGACCACGTGTATAAACTGCGAGAACCGTACCTACATCGATTTTTTCACGACTGCCCGCATCAATAACTACGAGTTGGTTTTGACCTATTTGCACCACGCCATCGACAACTGAAATAATAGCTGCATCTACTTCTGCGCGTGGAGCATGTGGCATGAAATTTTCGTTAATATCATTGTCGCTTAAAGGTAGCAGACGATCCCCTTTTTGCGATTCACGTTCGGTACTTGTAATGAGTAATGTTGAAATATCACCAAACTGAGCAACAGTGGTTTCGCCAACATAAATAGCTTCGTAGCCTAGTATTTCAGGCTCCTCACCTTCTTTAACCTCATGCTTAACGTATTTGATACCTGGACGGAAGACACTGTATTTAGCTTTACCTTCTTCTTTTAGGTTACGCACGTAAAGTCTGTCACCGGCGCCGGCAACCACATGCTCATCAGCTGGTTGAACAACATAAGGTGCGCGTTCTAATTCCTTTTCACCCACGGCAAGCGGCTTAGAAAGAAATTGCTGAATCGCATCCAGAGGAATTGTTGGTATGGCACGATCAAGGCGTGTACGACGTAGGCCGGGAGATAATTTTACGTTAGGGCGAGCACGTTTCCCTACTGTAATAATAGGGTTACCATTCACATCGTAGCTAAGTATAAGTTCGTCACCGGGATAAATGAGGTGCGGATTTTTTACTTGCGGGTTAACATGCCACACATCAGGCCAGCGCCATGGGCTTTTGAGAAAACGTCCGGCGATATCCCAGAGCGTGTCACCTTTGACAACCGTGTAACGGTCGGGGTGATCCGGATTCAGGGTCGGCGCTGCAAAAGCGGAGCTTGCGAAAGTCAGCAGCAGGAGCACAAGAATTTTTCTGGCTAACATGTGAGTCCCTTTTATTATATTTTAGTGGATTGGGCTTGCTTCAATCCGTGGTTTAACCAAACATAGCCCTGTATTGAGTATAGCGCAAGTGCTACGTTATCCAGTATGATCATTATCTTAGCAGCATAACCTATGTAAATACTAGAATTTGTTGATGCAAATCACATGATGACATTAAATATATTGAAATACCCTGATCCACGTCTCAGAACGGTTGCAAAACCAGTGACGGAAGTGACAGATGAAACTCGTGAACTTATCGATAATATGTTCGCCACCATGTATGCCGCCCCTGGTATCGGTTTGGCAGCGACACAGGTTGATGTGCATGAACGCATCATAGTTATTGATATTTCAGCAGAAAAAGATGAACCGCTGGTATTGATTAACCCTGAAATTACAGCAAAAAATGGCACAGAAGTGTCTGAAGAGGGTTGTTTATCGGTACCCACTATCTATGAAAAAGTGGAGCGGGCAGAATCAATTATTGTGCAGGCGCTTGATAGAAACGGACAAACGTTCACTATTGAGACGGGTGGTATGCTTGCCGTTTGTATTCAGCACGAGATTGATCATTTGGATGGCAAAGTGTTTGTCGATTATCTGTCACCACTTAAGCAGCAGAGAATTAGTAAAAAACTAGAGAAAAATCAAAAGTTTGAAGAAAGTCATACGGCTTTCTAAGCAATTATCCTGATGCCAGAATCATTAAAAATCATCTTTGCCGGTACGCCTGATTTCTCGGTACCCAGTTTACAGACTTTAATTGAATCTCAGCATGAGGTTGTGGCGGTGTATACGCAGCCAGATAGACCGGCTGGCAGGGGGCGAAGGCTGACGGCTAGCCCCATTAAGCAATGTGCTGAGCAGGTAGGTTTACCAATTGAACAACCGGAAAGCATGAAAGAGGCCGCCGTACAGCAGAAGTTGGTTGCCTATCAGGCAGATATTATGGTGGTTGTGGCATACGGGCAGCTGTTGCCCCCAGTTGTGCTTGAAACACCGCGTTTGGGTTGTATTAATGTACATGCCTCTTTATTACCACGATGGCGTGGTGCAGCACCGATACAGCGCGCGATTATGGCGGGTGATGTCGAAACTGGTGTAACTATTATGCAAATGGCAAAGGGACTTGATACTGGCGATATGCTGGCAAAGGTAGCTATACCTATTGATCCCAATCAAACTGCATCTGAACTCCATGATAGGTTGGCAATATTAGGTAATGAGGCATTACTGGATGTAATCGAACAATTACGTTCTGGAACGGCAAGCCCAGAAAAGCAGGATGACTCTTTGAGCTGTTATGCCGCTAAATTAAGTAAAGATGAAGCCCCGTTAAATTGGGCTGAGCCAGCTGAAGTGTGCCAACGGCAGATCAGTGCTTTTAACCCTTTTCCTGTTGCAACCGCGCGACTGGGAGACGAGACGTTACGTATTTGGCGTAGCAAAATTATTGATACTGATACTGTTTCAGCAGAGCCTGGTACTATTTTAAGTGCCGATAAACAGGGCATAAAAGTGCAAACGGGTGCCGGTGTATTGAATATCATAGAGCTTCAGGCACCCGGTAAAAAACGTATGAGAGCGGCAGATTTTGTGAATGCGCGCCCTGTACTTCGTGAAGCGGGAAATTGTTTTGATGTGAGTACAGAGTCGTGAGTAATAACATTAATGTTCGTGCTCAGGCAGCACGTTGTATCACTGCGGTGATTGGCGAAGGAGAGTCTTTAACGACAGCATTGGAACTTTCACGTTCAGTTGTTGCACAGCGTGATATTGGCTTGTTGTATGAAATCAGTTTTGGTGTGATGCGTCATTATTATCAGCTCTATTCTCTCGCAAGATTACTCCTCAGTAAGAATTTAAAACCACGCGACAAAGATATTTTGGCGTTGATTTTGGTGGGTTTGTATCAGCTGATTTATATGCGCATTCCTAACCATGCGGCATTAAATGAAACCGTGAGTGGTACCAAAAGTCTTTCCAAACCATGGGCACGAGGACTGGTTAATGCTTTATTAAGAAGGTATTTAAGAGAAAGTGAAGACTTACTTTTAAAAGTAAAGAGTAAGTCAGAAGTTAAATCAGAAATGCCAGAATGGCTGACTCAGCGCCTTAAAAGGGCTTGGCCAGATGGCTGGGAACAAATTAGGCAGGCAAGCCAGTCACACCCACCGATGAGCCTGCGAGTGAATCGTGCCCAGCTTGATCGAGATGCTTACCTTGTGCTGTTAAATGAGGAAGAGATATCGGCAGAGTCGATTGATGCAACCCCTGCTGGCTTGCAACTTGCCTCGGCGGTGAATGTGGATAAATTGCCCGGTTTCGAACAGGGCAAGGTCTCGGTTCAGGATGCGGCGGCACAATTGGCATGTGAATTATTGGCCCCTGCTGATGGTGATCGGATATTGGATGCTTGCGCTGCGCCGGGTGGTAAAACTGCTGCGCTAATTGAATATGCGGCGGCCAAGGGAGCAAAAGTGAACGTATTGGCATGGGATAATAGTGAGCAGCGCTTGCAAAGATTGTCTGACGGTTTGGCGCGACTCGGGCATCAAGCCGATGTGGTATGTGTAGATGTGAGTGATGCCAAGGCAGTCAGTGAACATGGTCAGTTCGAGCGAATTTTATTAGATGCACCTTGTAGTGCCACCGGTGTGATACGGCGCCACCCCGATATTAAATTATTGCGACGCGAAACAGACATTGTGCCGTTAGTAAAAACGCAGGCAGCAATGTTGGATGCGTTGTGGGCAGTACTTAAACCTGGTGGATGCTTGTTGTATGCGACATGCTCAATTTTACCAGATGAAAATACTCTGCAAATACAGTCATTTCTTACGCGGCAGTCAGATGCGACTGAAGTCGTGATTAAAGCTAGTTGGGGTGCAGAACAATCTGTAGGCCGCCAAATTTTACCCGGTCAGCAGGGAATGGATGGCTTTTACTATGCGTTGTTAGAGAAGGCAGCTGAGTAAAAGGACACAAGACCTAATTTTTATATTTGTCGGCACGCAATAAAAGGAATATAAGTACGACGTAGTACTTCTTTTAATAACAATAAGTCAGTGTGATGCGCTCAATAGATTTAATTCAAGTTCGTCCTCTTACACGCCAAATTGGTTTTTTGGCGCTGTTGTTGTTTTTATTGCCGATGCCAAGTCAGGCAGCCGGTGTCATCATTGAGAAAGCCAGTACTCGTCTTCAAAAAGGTGTTTATCAGCTTAATGCCAATATTAACTACGAATTGAGTGGTGACGTGTTGGAAGCGATTAATAATGGGATTGAAATAACCATGTTAGTCACGATTAAGATCGAGCAGCCAAGATCCTATATATGGGATCAGCTGATTGCAGAAAAAACACAACGCTATGAATTAAAGTACCATGCTTTAAGTGGCCAATACCTTGTAAAGTCAGATATTAGTGAGCAGCGTAGTTATTTATCGCTGGCAAGTGCGTTACGTGCATTAGGACAAATTCGTGCTCTGCCTATTTTAGATCAAACTCAGTTACAAGATCCGCAGGATGCCATGGTAAGAATTAAAACAGAACTTGATACGAACGCCCTGCCTGCCCCATTACGTCCAGTTGCTTGGTTGAGCAAGCAGTGGAATCTCAGTAGCGAATGGTTTTCATGCCCTTTACGATACTAAAACGACTCACTTCCGGCCCTATTTCAGCGGCAGTATTGTCGGCGTTATTGTTAATGTCTTTGTACATCATGAGTGGTGCGACAGAGGATTCTGCTAGTTTTAATAAGCAGTATGTCCTGCTCTTGATAACCATTTTGGTTGGCTTAACCATGTTGGTGGCAATGATTGCCGCAAATGTGATTCGGCTTTATCGACGTTATAAAGCTGGTGAGCCAGGTTCATTACTAACCACACGTTTGTTAGTTGTTTTTGTTGTAATTGCAGTGATACCAGTGAGTGTTGTGTATTACTTCTCGGTTGATTTTTTACATCGAGGAATTGATAGTTGGTTTGATGTGCGAATTGAAAAAGCCCTAGATGATTCACTGGAGTTATCGCGCTCAACCTTAGATAGTCGTTTGCGTGATTTATTAAGATCAACCGAACAGCTTGCAGTTGACGTTGCGGATGAATCAGAAGCATCGGCAATTTTAAGGTTAGATGATTTACGTGCTCGCAGTGGCGCCAGTGAAATGACCTTGTTTGATGGTAATGACATTGTTGCCTCGAGTAGTGCCGGCGATAAAATCGTGATTAATCCTAATCGTCCGGATGAGGCAATTTTTTCTGATATTAGTCGTGGTCGCAATTACGCGGGCTTAGATACGATTCCCGGTGTCGGCTTACAAATTCGTATTATGGTGCGGGTGCCATTGATCAGAGCAGATCTGGGTGTACGTTCTTTACAAGCGTTATACCCTGTCACAGCAAGGCAAAAAGAGCTAGCGGACTCCGTGCAAGAAGCCTTTTCTACTTATAACGAATTGGTATATCTGCGTAGCCCGCTCAAATACAGTTTTACCTTAACCTTAACCTTAGCCTTGTTGCTCAGTATTTTAAGTGCGGTATGGGCTGCTTTTTATACGGCAAGAAAATTAGTTGCGCCGATCAGTGATTTAGCAAAAGGTACTGCAGCGGTAGCGTCTGGTGATTACAGCAAGCGACTACCACTTCCGGCCAATGATGAACTCGGTTTTCTTGTACAGTCATTTAACCAAATGACTCGACGCATTGAGCGAGCACGTAATGATGCTGAATTGAGTCGACACCAGGTGGATGAGCAGCAAGCTTATCAGGCATGTGTGTTATCCAATTTAAGTTCTGGTGTTATTACTCTGGATGCCGATCAGTGTCTGCAAACATTCAATGAGGCAGCAAGTAAAATTTTGTCAGTTGATCTGGAGCCACTGTATGGTAAGTCGTTTAAAAATTTGGCGACATTACATAGTAGCCTTGGACGATTTGTAGAAATTGTGCTTGAGCAATTAGAAAAACATGAACAATGGCGTGAAGAAATCACCTTGTTTGGTGCTTCAGGTCGCCAAATATTGGTGTGCCGTGGCGTTCCTATGGCGGGTGCATTGGAAGCATCGGGTGACACCTTGATTGTATTTGAAGATGTAACGACCTTGGTACAAGCACAACGTAATGCTGCATGGGGAGAAGTGGCGCGGCGTTTGGCACACGAAATTAAGAACCCACTTACACCGATTCAATTATCAGCGGAACGTTTACGACATAAATACCTTAAAACAATGGATAAAGAATCAGCTGAGGTACTAGATCGTTCTACACACACAATTGTGCAGCAAGTAGAAGCAATGAAAGAAATGGTTAATGCCTTTTCTGAATATGCACGTGCACCTCAAATAAAATTAGAAGCACTAAATTTAAATACTTTAATTGATGAGGTGCTGGATCTTTATCGCGGTGATGCATCTGGTTTGAAATTAAATGTATCACT
>JALTKP010000085.1 GCA_027078075.1 Gammaproteobacteria bacterium
ACAGCTGGTTTCCCGTATGATATTTTTATTTACGTTAAGGATAATAAACCTGAGTATATATATTCATGTATAAATTACTGTCATGTATATCCTCCTGAAGTCATAAAAATAATTGCTTTGAAATAAACATACAAGGTATTAAATATGTGCATTGCATTACCGGCCTGGACATCCAACCGCCTAGCGCGTTTGGCCACCAGTTAATTAGGCGTTATAAGGCAAAGGAAAATTAAGTGATACTTGAAGTCGCAATACTTGATATAAAGCAAAATCAAGAACAAGAGTTCGAAAAAGCATTTAATAGAGCACAGAAAATCATTTCCAGTCTCAATGGTTATGTTTCACATCAGCTTCAAAAGTGCATAGAAAAAAAGAATCGTTATATTCTTTTAGTGAATTGGGAAACGTTAGAAGATCATACGGTTGGCTTCAGAGAATCAAAAGAATACCAAGAATGGCGCGCCTTGCTTCATCATTTTTATGAGCCACTCCCGGAAGTTGAGCATTATCAAAATGTATTCAACAATCCCTTATAACAAGTTGTTCAAGACAGATTTTTTAACTTAGCCGTTATGTTTCCAAGCTCCTCTTATCACCGCCCCCTTTAATTCTTATTCTTTTTATCTAAAAGCAACGCTATCATTTAAATTAGCAATTGTTCTTCTGGCAATTTCTGTTGATCCGGATGACGGTAAGTTTAATTGCAGTAAAACCACTTCATTATTAGAAATAACTGCTAAAATTTTCTTGTCTACTTGGAGGGCGGCTGCCAAAAATTTTCCAGACACCACTGACAAGGGTGCGAGATTTATTGTTTGGCCATCTTCACGTATAGCATTTATATTTCCATCCCTAACAAATAAAATAATTCCGCTAGATAAATTAGATAAATCCGTATACAAATACACATTATTTTGCGTTAAATTATCATCGACGTGAGATATAACACTATTACTATTTGCAATCCTGAAAATACTTTTAGTCGTAGCTATAACTCTACTCGTTGCCGTATACGCAAAATCTAAAAGTTCAGCATCATGAGTGGAGCCATCAGGTAATGTCGGATCAAATAATAATAGTGGGGTGCCAACCTCAGCAATTGAAGTATTACTAATTTCATATTTCCTTAAGAAAACAAACCTACGGACAATCCCAATGCTATCAGGAGTATTAACATTATACGCAACTCCAATCTTATTCCCGTCTGAGTTCCACGAAAGCTTCAGGTTTGATGGCTCTAATGCAGGATGAATAATAGCAGTTGGTAACTGCGCAAAATTATTGCCATTAGCGTCCCTTACGTTTAGCTGGAATCCCTTATTACCATTCTCATCGGTGACACGGGTTACGTATGCCAATTCAATTTGGCTACCTGGTTTATACTCAGTTGCTACCACCGCATTACTCGTTACTATTTGTTCTAGAAAACCACTTTGTGCGTTTAATTCTCGTAGTCCAGTCGATGAACTAGTTGCTATTTTTTCACCCTCGCTAGAAAAATCAATATCACTAATTTGAGAACCTATCCCCTGAAAAATATCTGAGAGATCGGTGATGCTTAGAGCAAATAATCCATCAACACTTGCTACTGCGAGATACGATTCGTTTCCAGTAACAGTGACATCCGTAGTACAATTAACACTGCTATCGTTAAATAATGAAAACTGTACTGTCGTTGTCCCTATCGAAAATTCACTGGGTATATTATCTACGAGAGGGCTTGGAAAACCGCAACCACCGACAACGGCTGGAGTTAAATTACCAATGCGTGGATCGGTTGCTGTAATAGTTGGTTCGCCTGGATTTGCCTGTGCGGTTATTGACGCTGGGCATTGTAATTGTATTGGGCTCTCTTCTATATAAAATGGATAATTATAACTAGCACTACACCCACCATTACGACCTGCTTCAACATGTAAAGTATGTGCGCCTGCTAATAAATTTAGCGACTGAAAATTAATTGCGCTATTAAAAGGACCAGGATTTGAACCACAATTTTCACATAAGATAACTTGAGCAGGATTATTATCGACCGTGTAATACACATAATCTACATCTGCGCCCCCCGTATCTACGCCAATAGTTACTTCAAGAGTTTCATTAGACGCACCACAAACAAGTTGATTTGGCTCAATTGAAACAGATAATGGCAATGTCGTACCATCTGTACTCTGTACATCAAGACATGCCCTCAGTGATGAACCGCAACCAAGTGTACCTGTTGCTGGCATATTCAGGTTGTTGAGCTCTAATGTTTGCTCTCCTCCATCAATCGCATTAATCACCTTTATAGTTGGTTTAACCCTATATTGCGTTCCTTCTGGCAAAGGGATAGATACAGATGCTTGTTGCGACGCATCACTAGCCGCAATAGGTGAACCTACTGCATTACTCCGACCATCAATACTAAAATAAGAACCGTAAGGTGACGGCTCAATCGCCGACGGCGATTGGCCAATAAAGTCCATGCTTGGTTCAAAAATTGACCCTAGACTCGGCGCAATTCTTAGATCGAGTGAAACTTCACCAAAACAAGCTTGTATGTCTGCTTGCTCTATTTCTGTTATTTCATTCATCGACGCAGGATCTGAATCAATACTAATATCATAAGGAATTTTTAAAATGGTATTAAAACGATTGTCAGGTGTTTCTCCAAGAAGTTGTATGTCATTGATGTACCAAGGTGTTGCTAATGTGCCACTACCATCAGTAGGAGCACCAATACTCGATATTCCGGGTAAATCTAATTGGTATAAGAGTACTGCACTACCGGTGCCTGGATTATAAGTACCGTCCAATCGCCCATAACTTCTTGCCCTAAAACCACTCGCTCCTCCTAAAAGACCTAAAGTGCTACCATTTGCCTGGATAAAGTTAGAGTTTCTAATATTAAAATCATTAATGTTAATATTGTTCGAGAAGGGAACTGTTACAAGGTCGCTTAGTCGTGATATCCCACTAGGATCCCATGCAATAAATTTACCTACTACAGGCTGCAGCAATGAAATAAATCTGGAATCCACATCAGTTATCTGACCTTCATTAACGATAACTGGACCATTCACATTTCCAGTCAAATAAGGAAATGTCACCATCCTGTTTCCCTCATTAGTGATCACGCTGGCATAAACTCCTTGCGAACCTACGGGTACATCTTCGATCAACCAATAGTGCTGAGGATTATCACGGTCAGGACTGGTTCCCGCATCAAATAATAGTGGTATCGCAGACAGATTAATGTCAGCTATCGCTATTCGCGCTTTCGTCTCGGTAATTTTACTAACATCAAACAAACCTCGTATGCTACCTGTTGGTGGTGCTTCAACGATCGGTGGCACTGGGATATCGATTGGAATTTCTGGAATCGAGACACCGCAACTAGGCATAGTCATTGGCGGTAATGAAAAATTAAAACTCCGATTATCATCGGCTAAAGGGGAATTACAAATAACCGTTAACGTTGCTTCAGCCCCCGATCTAACAAGGAAAGAGGCTACTGCGCCGCTTCCCAATAAATCGCTCATAGGAAGGTTAGCGGGTGTTGTTGCTTGGATTGAACCAGCTACTCTAGCTTCGATGCGACAACTTACATCACCTGTATACAACTCCAAACCCGTTGTTTCACCGCTAAGATTAATTCGAGCAGATAATAAATTAGCACACTCCTCCATGTTACAGGTTGTGCTATCTTCTGGGTTTGATAAAGGTTCAACACCAATGCATTGATGTGCATTGGGTGATGAAGAATCTCGTGTACCAAAGTAATAGGTTGCATTATTTTGAAGTCGGATTGGGCTCGCAGTCACTACATAATCAGTTGGTGGTATTTGAAGTAGTAAGTTGTAATTTGCTGCCCTATACGTTGTTGTAATTATCTGGTTATCGAGTGAGTATGAGGTGCTCGCTACAGGTGAAATGCTCGTAGAAGCAACATCATAGGCATTGATGCGACCAGGCCCCCCAGCAACGACTGGGTTAGCGGTCAAATATGCGCTGACATTATTAGTCGTATTAACGAAATCGATAACGCCAGCAATGCGGCCAGCAAATACTTCTTCGCTATCTGTTGATTTTTGTTGATCGTTTTTATATCTATTTGCAGTATAAAAAACCAGGATGACAGAAAGGAGAACTAATAGAACCGTCGCAATGCGAGCACGTTTAGTCATAACACAATCCCTTGTTATTATAATACTCCTCGGATTATTGCATTGAAATACGCTAAACGCCAGATGAGCCTGCAAAATAGGTAAAAATAATAGGTTCAAAATAATAGGTTCCAGAGACCCGTTAAATTTAGGAGAAAGCGTAAGTAATTAGCCCGATCGGGTCATAGATTAAATCACCTACAAACTATAGGATATTGATGTGGAGTCTTTACTTATAGAGGTGTATTACGATGAAAACTTTTCTACGTCTTATTTTTTCATTGAGTTTATTCGCGGGTGTTGCTAATACGTCGTATGCCTCATTGATATATAGCAATGATTTTGATGGTGGCGAGAGTTTTGCTACTGGTATCTCAGGTGGATTTTCAGGTGTTGTTACAACTGAATCAGTGCAAGGTTTTGGGGCATTGGCTGAATTTGGTGGTTCTTTTATACGTAATACATTAGATGGCGATCCGGCACCGGCTTCCATTTTAAGTTTATCGGGATTGTCGGCATTTCAGACAGTGAGTTTACAGTTTTCATTAGCCATTATTGATTCATGGGATGGTTCTTCTTTTCCGCCGAATCCTTCTCAGGCACCGGACTTTTTTAATGTAGATGCTAATGGCAGCAGTATTTTCATGGAGTCATTTACTAATTTAACGGGTTTAGGTGGCGTACAATCTTACACGGGTGATGCACTTGCCAGTGAAGTTCACCTTGGGTTTACGAATGGGGTTAATCGCCAAGATAGTGCGTATTTGATTAATCTTTCCGCATCAGCCGATAGCATGGGGAGTTTGGTATTAAGTTATTTCGCTAGCGGTTCTGGTTGGGTCTCTCCTGGTACTAATGGTACAGATGAGTCGTGGGGGATTGATAACGTATCGGTAGTTAGCACTGTGCCTGTACCAGCGGCAGCGTGGTTATTTGGTTCGGCATTAATAGGGATGTTTGGATTTACACGCCGGAAAAAAACTTAATTTTTAAGTATTTTAATAAAAGCCGCCACCGAAAGGTTGGCGGTTTTTTTTGCTGTCATTATATGAATGTAACGTAGAGTCGTACCAAGATAACCCATTAATTTAAAGTAAATTAAGCTTAATAATGACCTAATTAATTGCTTATAAAAGCCATATTACAGGCAAAATAATCATTGTAAGGTATTTCAGGCTCTTTCAATATATCAGTAACAGAGATCAATTACATAAGTAACAACTATGTTCTAAGCTTATTTGTTCTGTTACTTTAAATAACAGTTATACGTTTTGGAGATTCATGTGTCTGAAAGGAAAAGGATAGCTTTGCTGATTGATTGTGACAACGTGAGTCATAACGCAATTGAAGGCGTTTTAGAAGAACTTGCAAAATATGGCACGGTGAACGTCAGACATGCTCATGGAGACTGGAATAGCCCGTCATTATCAGGTTGGGCTGAAAAGTTACACCCACACGCAATTCGACCCATGCAGCAGTTTGCCTATACGAAAGGTAAAAACGCGACAGATTCCGCCATGATTATTGATGCTATGGATTTGCTCTATAGCAACAATGTTGATGCTTTTGCCTTAATGACAAGTGATAGTGATTTTACTCCTTTGGTATTAAGAATACTTGAAAGCGGTTTTCCCGTTTATGGTTTTGGTGAAAAGAAAACCCCTAAGCCATTTGTTGATTGCTGTTCACCCTTTATCTATGTAGAAAATCTCATATCAGAAGAGGAAACAGATACCCCTCAACAACCAGTAAAGAAAACGAAGAAAGCGTTAAGGATGGACACGGCACTAGTTAGGTTGCTAAGAACAGCGGTTGAACAAACTTCAGATGACAGTGGTTGGGCAGATCTGAGTAGAGTTGCGCCTTATTTATCTAACAATAGTTCTTTCTCACCGATCAACTATGGATATAAAAAATTGAGTGACTTAGTTAGAGCCACTGAATTATTTGATATGGAAATGAGAAAAGGTGGCAAAGCCATGTACATTAAGGATATGCGAAATTAGAATAATAGGCACTAGAGACTTATTAAAGTTTTACACAAGTATAAAATTTAAATGGATATTTTTATGTTTATGGATAGATTTTACAGCACAAAAGAAATAGTTGTTTATATTTTTCTGATGCTACTTCTAATATTTGAATCATCGGCTGCGTTAGCAGAGTCTAAGATGGACAGCGTTAAAC
>JALTKP010000086.1 GCA_027078075.1 Gammaproteobacteria bacterium
TTGGTTTGTTAATTGAGAATGTTGATTTGGAAGATTCATTATCAATAGCTGAGGAATACATTTATCAAATAAGAAATCATAAATTCATGTGGGAAGGCAAGCGATTATCAACGGGTGCGAGTACAGGACTGGTTACGATTAATGCGCAGAGTGAAAGTATCACTAGCCTGATGCAAGCAGCTGAATCAAGTTGTGCAATAGCAAAAGATATGGGCGGCAATCGATTACAGCTATATCGTTCAGGACAACAGCGTTTCGCACATCGTGACGAGGTCATAAATTGGGTCTCGCGCATTGATGATGTACTTGATGAAGGCCGTTTGAAATTACGTTGCCAACGTATTCAACCATTGAGTTCACCTGATACCTCTAAGCCTCATTATGAAGTTTTGTTAGTAATGCTTGATGAGAACGGGGATCAGATCTCAATTCAAGATTTTATTGAGGCAGCAGAATTAGGTAATCGTATTACTGATATTGATCACTGGGTAATAAAAGAAACACTCGCGTGGATTAGCAATAATAAAGCGATATTAAATGATATTGATTCGTTTTCTATTAATTTATCTGGTCGGTCATTAAGTGATGATCGTTTGGTTGATTATATTCTTGAGCAAATAAAAGAGTCTGGTGTACCGTCAGGTGCACTGTGTTTTGAAATAACTGAAACAATTGGTATTGAAAATTTATCTGATTCAGCTGAATTTATTAAACGCATTAAAGACACTGGCTGTCAGTTCTCACTAGATGATTTTGGCAGTGGTATGTCATCGTATGCCTATTTGAAGAATTTGCCGGTTGATTATTTAAAAATTGATGGCTCTTTTGTGAAAGAGATGAAAAATAGCATTAGTGATTATGCCGTTGTAAAATCAATTTGTGAAATTGGCCACTTCATGGGTAAGCGTGTTATTGCTGAGTATGCTGAAGATGCCGAGATAATTGAAATGTTATCTGAAATAGGTGTTGATTTCGTACAAGGCTTTGGTGTTGAAAAACCAGTGATGATTTCTGAATTACAGCCCTCATAAAATACATTCATCGATTCCTTATTCTTATGGCTGATCTTTTTACTGTGTCTCACCCTATGTTGGTTCGTTATCCGGATGGACGTATTCGGATTATCGCCGAGACATTCAAACATCCTTCTGGTGTGGTGTATGTTGAACCTTATTGGCTAGCGTCAGATAAGCCTGTTGCAACACTCTTGGCCGGCGAGATAAAGGGCGACGGCCCATGGAAAGTGGGCGATACCATTGTGCGTTTATTAAGTTGTAGTGATACAGAACAAAAAATGCAGTGGGCAGAATGGGAGCAGTATTTATATTCCTGTAGTAGTGATAGTCCGTATCATAATAAAATGGTAAAACAGGAAATTATTAGTAAGATGAGCTTTGTCGATTGAAAAAAAGAAAAATTTATCTTATTGATGCCAG
>JALTKP010000087.1 GCA_027078075.1 Gammaproteobacteria bacterium
TGTGCATCTGCACGTGAACTGCGGTAATGCAGAATGATGTTCATGCCTTCGGCGTGCAGTAAACGCACAATACTTTCGCCAATGCGTTGGGATGCCCCCGTGACGAGTACAACTTTGCCCGAGATTGAGGTTTCTTCCACGTTATTTCCTGTTCATGTCTGGTATTATGTTTTCACTGTAACTCAAAGCCCAGACTATAACTATAAAACCATTATCATGTCATCGCCTACTCAAACAGCTAAGTCATCTTTACCTGAACCAAGTTCATCTGCGCGTGAGCACAGTGAAGGGCTGGTAAATCAAATTCATCAGGCGATAGCGAAAGCGGGTGGTGAAATTAGTTTTGCTGAATATATGCATTTAGCGCTTTATGCGCCAGCGGCAGGATATTATAGCGGCGGTTTAGAGAAGTTTGGTCAAACGGGAGATTTTACAACAGCACCAGAGATTTCAAGCTTATTTTCACAATGTTTAGCGGGGCAATGTGCACAAGTTTTAGCAGAACTGGGTCATGCAGATATTTTGGAAGTGGGTGCAGGATCGGGAATAATGGCAGCGAATATTTTACTTGAGCTAGAAAGTTGCCAGCAGATACCAGATCGATATTACATTCTTGAGTTGAGTGCTGAATTAAAACAGCGCCAAGCAGAGACTATTAAGTTGCATTGCCCTCAATGTTTTGAACGAGTGCAATGGTTGGATGCTTTACCTGTATCAGGGTTTCGAGGCGTTGTTTTAGGTAATGAGCTAATTGATGCAATGCCAGTGCAACGTTTTATTATTGAAGAGGGTCAGGTACGTGAGCAGACGGTGATAAGCCATGAAGGCGAATTGCGACTAGCAACAAGGGTGGCAGATAATGAACTTGTTAACGCGGTTAGAAAAATTGAAGCGGAGTTAGGTGAGATTTTTTATGATGGCTATGAGTCTGAAATCAATAGTGCCGCCGATGCATGGATGCACAGTGTTTCTGATTTACTAGAGTCGGGTTTGGTTTTATTGATAGATTATGGCTATGCACGCAGAGAGTTTTATCATCAGCAACGTAATACAGGTACTTTGATGTGTCATTACCAGCACCGAGCTCATCCTGATGCAATGATTTTGGTTGGCCTGCAAGATATTACCGCGCATGTTGATTTTACGGCGTTAGCGGAAGTGGCTTCAGATGACGGTTTATCCGTCGCGGGTTACACAACACAGGCACATTTCTTATTGTCGATGGGTATTGAGCAGCGGGTTGCGAATGTTACTGATACCAATGAACAAATAAAAATGACACAACAGATAAAACAATTAGTGCTGCCTTCTGAAATGGGTGAATTATTTAAAGTCATTGCATTAACGCGAGGTCTTGAATTGCCATTACAAGGTTTTAATTTTCAAGACCAACGTAGTCGATTATAAAAGGGAACAATGAATGCCGATTGAGCAAACATTTTTTTTAGCCTTGTTGCAGGGCTTAACAGAATTTTTACCTATTTCGAGTTCGGCGCATTTGATTTTATTGCCGTTACTGAATGGCTGGAAAGATCAAGGGCTGGCGTTTGATGTCGCGGTGCACATTGGTAGTTTAACGGCAGTGGTTTGGTATTTTCGTCGTGACCTCATCACTATGAGTAAAGATTGGGTAAGCTCGGTTGTTCAAAGAAAATCGGTCGGTGAAAGTCGTTTAGCTTGGGCTGTATTACTTGGCACAATTCCTGTGGGTCTGGCTGGTTTGATCTTTCATGATTATATTTCGACAGAACTGCGCTCGCCTTTGGTCATTGCTGCAACAACAATTGGTTTTGGGCTTTTACTCGGTTGGGCTGATTGGAAAGCCAAACAAACACGCAATGAACATTCTTTAACCTGGGGTGATGTTGTATTTGTAGGATTTGCACAAGCTATCGCGTTGATACCAGGTACGTCTCGTTCAGGCATTACCATGACAGCAGGTTTAATGCTGGGCTTAGAGCGCGCTGCGGCGGCACGATTCTCATTTCTTCTATCGATACCGGTGATTGTTTTATCAGGTGGCCTTGAAACGCTTAAATTAATTAAGGCGGACACAGCGGTTGATTGGACAACCCTATTATTAGCGGCTGGGCTTTCAGCACTGGCTGCTTATCTGTGTATTTTCTTATTTTTAAAACTGATTAGCCGTATGGGTATGTGGCCGTTTGTTTTATATCGTTTGGTACTGGGTGCCGGACTCCTTTATTTGTTTCTATAGTAATGGCTTCTCAAACATTGGAGTTACGCTGGAATAAACTTTGGCATTTGATAGGTGCCATGATGGTTGTGTTTATTGTGTATACGGCACTAGCACCACACCCTATGTTAACAATGTCAGGAAAGTGGTCAGATAAGATTTATCATTTTAGTGGTTATTTTGGTGTGATGGCATGGTATGCACAGTTTGTGAAACAGCGTGTTATGACAATTATTCTTTTGCTGCTGTTAGGGATCTCACTTGAGTTTGCACAGATGCTGGTTAATACGAGAAGTTTTGAATGGGCAGATATGCTGGCAAATGTGTCAGGGGTGGTTATTGCGGCGATATTGATTCGTGGTGTATTGGCGAAATTACTTTGCTTTGTTGAGGGATGGTTTAGAAAATAATTTTCCTTATCCCTAACGGGCTTCTCCCTAGAACTTCTACGAGTTTTATTAGGGATTTACTAAACCAGCTCTGCAGGTTCTGGTCATTGTGAGTACCTCAACCATTTCCAATTTTACTTAGTGAAGCAGAACGCTTGTGCTGTCTCATTTACTTTTGTGGGTTGGATCTTCACCACTCACAGAACCCCTATCGGGCTTCATTGTGAGTACCTCAACCATTTCCAATGGTTCGAGGCAAAAAAAAAGCCCCGCAATGCGGGGCTTCTTAATTTCTACATGCAGCTAACTTCTTAGAAAATGTACGTTAACTGTAGACCAACACGGTCACCGATAGAGTCTGTAACGATGTTAGCATTGTTAGTAAATCTTGTAGCTGCTGCTGCACCGATACCTGTCGCTGTATCGTAGTCAGTTGGAGCTTCAACATCACGGAATGCATAGTTAAATGTCATGCGTGATTTTTTAGTGAAGTGATAAGTAACACCAAGTGTTGTTTCATCAATCTCACGTTCAGCACCTTTGTTGATATTCGCAGATGTTTCGTAGAGACGTTGTTCACGTGCCCAACGAATATCAAACTGCCAATTTTTGTTTAGGTAGAATGCATATTCAATTTGGAATGCGCGTGATTTATTGTCTTCATCAGAAGCAAATGAAACACTACCAGGACCTGCAGTTGCATTACCACGAGCAACACCGGCTGCTGGGCCCATGAAGATCATACCTTTCGCATATGCAAGTTCAGCACCGAAGCGGTGTTTGTACTTAGAGCCAAAGAATTTGCCAAGTGCTTTTACACCGATACCATAACGTGTACGGTCAAAGCTTTCGTTGGTTGCATCTGTGTAGAATTCACGATCACCACTTTGATGCCATGCATAGTATTTAATACCATTTTTACGTGGACCACGACCGCCTTTTAGGTTTTGTTCTGCAGAGGCGTAAAGGTAAAGTTCATTGTCGCCATTGCTATCGTTACCACGGCTAATCGCTTCACCACGACCTACTTTAATTGCGTAGCTTAAGTCCCATGATTTATTAGCAACTTTGAAGCTGTCAAAGACTTGAACACCCCAGTCACGTACTGCACTGAAACCGTATGCGCTATATTGTGCTGTACCAGAAGCGCCTGTTGTAGAGCCTGGCGCTCTAGCATTACCAGCGTAAAAGTTTTCTAAAACTTGAGTTGCGTTAAAGCTAGTGAATTGAATAAATTCAATTGTTGCTACGCCTTGGAATACTTCATCTGCTACTGGGTTTTTGAATAAACCAACACGAATACGTGCACCAGGAATATGGTTGAAGGTTAAACTAGCATGATCGATTGTCAGTGGACGACGATCAGTGCTGAATTGATTTTGGTTAAATAGGCCATCATCAAGAGCAACCATCACGAAATAGTTAATTTTTGATGTGAAGCTATTTTTCCATGGTCCAGAAAAACGACCGCGCATACCAACACGGGCACGACGCATGTAGATTTCACTGGTTTCGTTAAATTCAGGTGTAATCGTGTTAGGAACGGCGTGTTGGCCATTAGCAACACCTTGTGGGAAAGCAACACCAGTTGCTGGGTTAACGAGACCTTGTAGCTTGTCTCCACCAACAGATGCATCATATGCAGGCTGGATAAAAGCAAATAAACGGTGATCAGGTGCTTTCTTTCCTTCAACACCTTGCAGCATGAGCCAGTTGACGGCACTGGCGGAGCCAGAGAGCAACAGCCCTGTCGTACACGCAGCTGCGATGAGGCTGCGCTTAAAAGTTGTAGATTTAAACATTAGTTTCTCCAAATCGGATGGTATTTTTAAATATAATTTTTATAATCAGTTTTTATTATTAACTGATAGAACAACACATTACAAGAAATCTTTTACAATTTAGTTTAACTTTTACCCTTTTTTAACAGGGGGTTTTTAAAGTTGTAATCAAGTAAGTAGACGGGCTTAGGTGATAGTTTATTCCATTTTTTATATTCATATATTTTATGAGGCTAATAAGTAGAAAAAATGGGTGCAAAATGGAATAATTCCGTACCTTTACCGTCTATAACTTATGTAACGTGGAAAGAACTCATAATGAACCCGTTTGAAAGACTATGTAAGAACCGTGAATTTGAGCAAGCGCTCGCGAAAAGTCGTGAAAGGTTATATCGAATTGCTTTTGCGTGGAGCCATAGTCCAGACGTAGCAGATGACCTTGTCCAAGAGGCGTGCTCAAAGGCATTACGGCAGCGTAAGCAGCTTCGAGAGCTAGATTCTATGGGACCTTGGTTGTTCAGGATTTTGATGAATTGCTGGCATGATTTTTTGCGCAGTAAGAAAGAGACCATCGAGTTTGATGAAACGCTCCATATTGATGATCAGACGCCTGAAACGGTGAATTCTCGATATGAAACGGTACAACGTGTTAGGCAGGCGATGCAGAGTTTGCCTATTGGACAACGTGAAGTATTGGCGTTAGTTGATCTCGAACGTTGCAGTTATGCCGAAGTAGCAGAAATATTAGAAATTCCAGCGGGCACAGTGATGAGTCGTTTGTGTCGGGCTAGACGACAATTGAAAGAATTATTGCTTGATCAGGCACCACCAGTAAGGTCGGGTGCTGAAGTAGTAAAATTACGGAGAAATAAGCATTGAATACGGACAACTATTTTATATCTGATGAAGAGCTGAATGCTTTTCTTGATGAACAGCTTGATTCGCATGAACGTGATCGTGTCTTGGAAGCAATTAATACAGATGTTCGCGTGAATCAACGAATGAGTGAATTACGTTTATTGCGCGATATGGTTCAGCATGCTTATGAAGAGCCACCTCATCAAAATAGGTTCAGTGGGCAAGTATCGACTAAATCTAGTTCACGATGGGCTGTAGCCGCTTCTTTTGTACTAACCTTAGGTGTTTTACTGGGCTGGTTTGGCCACCAAGGTGTTGTGGAAAAGAATCAGTTAGCCAGTACGACTGTTAATTCTCCAGCAAAATTGAGTAATGTGATTTTACATTTATCGTCATCAAGCCCTGAAAGAATTAGTGCGGCATTAGATAAAGCAGAAGAAATGTTAGCTGCCTATCAAGCACAAAATAAAGATTTACGCTTAGAAATTGTTGCTAATGATGGTGGGCTTAATTTGATGCGTAATGGTATTTCATCATTTCAACCACGCATTCAACAATTGAAAAGCAAGTATGGCAATATTGAATTTCTTGCTTGTGCTAAGGCAATTAAACGGCTTCAGGAGAAAGGTGTCGATGTTGAATTGTTACCGGAAGTAAAGGTTGCGCCTTCTGCATTAAGACAAATTATTCAGCGTATGCAGGAAGACTGGCACTATATTAAAGCTTAATTTTTGAATATCTGGCAGCTTAAAGTTCTTTAAGCTGCCAAGTATATTGGTTCTAAATAATTCTCGTTTTTTATAAAAAATCCTTAGCCTGGTCGCATATTCTGGTAATCTATTGGTATGTGCCAACACGAAATCAAACAATGTCCGCGTTGTAAAACTGATTTTGAGTGCAAGACGAACAATGTTTTGCAGTGCCAGTGTGTCGGTATTCCCCTCTCTGAAACACAGCGAATTAAGATCGCAGATGATTATGGTGATTGTCTTTGCGCTGACTGTTTGCATTATTTCTCGAGCGGCCAGAATAGGCTAGAGCAACTTATTGCTGAACGTTCTTAATAATCGTTAAGACTCTTTATTAAGCTCT
>JALTKP010000088.1 GCA_027078075.1 Gammaproteobacteria bacterium
CTATCTCATACCAGGCGCATAAAAGATCAAGACTTTGTTCGTTAGCCAACCAATCGGAAAGATCATTTGCGTTGAATTGACGATGGTTGCAAATATGCTTGGCAATGCCTGCGGTGGTATCTGTCAGTGAGATAGAGCAACTGTCAATATAAATAAGGGTAGTATCATTATTTTCAATGTAAGCAAAACGACTTGTGGGGTTGCGATAAAGTATTTCACCTTGATGTATGCGTTGCTTAAAATTACTAAGGTCTAGGTTTGATGTAACGGGAATGTCGGTAAGCGTTTGATGGGTGCTAGTAATAAATTTCCCGAACCAATGTTTTATTTCATTTTTGTTATTGGGGATGTCTTTTATTAAATCAACGATTTTTTTAATGGCATCATCGGTTATTTCACCACTGGGGTTGCTGGCTAGTGCTGGATCACGATAACGGCGTTCCTTAGCATCGCTTTGGTTTAAGGTTAGTTGATCAATATAATCACCAAGTAACTCAAGTTGTGTTGGCGCACGCAAACCGATTGAGTAAGTCATGCAGGGGCTGTCGCTGACACCGTAGTGTTGTTCCCCAGGTGGTAAATAAAGCATGTCACCCGGTTGTAATATGAATTCTTGTTCGGGTTCAAAATTTTCTAAAATACGTACATCAATGTCATCAATCAGTTTTTCATTTTCTTTTGCACTACTCAGTTGCCAGCGACGTGTCCCCATACCTTGTATTAAAAACACATCATATTGATCGGTATGTGGGCCGACACCACCGTAGGGTGCGGCATAACTGACCATCACATCATCAATCCGCCATGACGGTAAAAAATCAAAGGCGTCGAGTAATTGGTCAAGTTCTGGAATGTGTTTGTTTAGATCTTGAACTAATACGGTCCAACGACTTGCAGGCAGGGAAGTAAAATCTTCTTCAGTAAATGGGTTATGGCGAACCTGCCAATTGTTATTACCATTATCTAAAATTATTCGCGCTGCTATTTCTTCTTCACAGGCAAGACCGGCGAGTTCTTCTGGTGCGAGTGGATCAGTAAAATGGTTTAATGCCGCAGGAATATAGAGTGGCCTTTTTTGCCAGTAGTCACGCAAAAATTCATCACAGGTCATGCCATTAGGAAAATTGATTGCTAACTTCATTGGGCGATCTCTGAATTGCAGGCAAAATAAACCCAGACTGCGGGGTGGGGGATGCAGTCCGGGTTGGTTGGGTACCAGTCGATGGCGACTTGTGGGGGTAGGAAGGGGTCACACATCGTCTGTTGCCTGTTGAGTACTATCCTTAATTCCCGTGTCCAACTCTGTGCGCTGGTTCACAAAACGGTGTTTCTGATTAGAGTTTATTGGCTTGTTCCACAGCATTACCAATATATGTTGCCGGGCTGAGTGTTTTTAGGCGTGTCTTTTCATCATCAGGGATTGCCAAGGTATCAATAAATTGATGTAAAGAGGCTTCATCAATGCGTTTGCCTCGTGTGAGCTCTTTGAGTTTTTCGTATGGCTTTTCAATGCCATAGCGACGCATAACAGTTTGAATTGGTTCTGCAAGCACTTCCCAGTTAGCATTCAAATCGGCATCCATTTTGTCGCCATTCGGATCTAGTTTGCTGATGCCTTTTAAGGTTGACTGAAAAGCAATCAGACTATGCGCAATGCCGACACCGAGGTTACGCAGTACGGTTGAGTCGGTTAGATCGCGTTGCCAGCGAGAAATCGGTAATTTACTGGATAAATGCCCTAAAATCGCATTTGCGATGCCAATATTGCCTTCAGAGTTTTCAAAATCGATAGGGTTAACCTTATGTGGCATGGTTGATGATCCTACTTCACCAGCAATGGTTTTTTGTTTGAAGTAACCAATTGAAATGTAGCTCCAGATGTCACGATCAAAATCGAGCACGATGGTGTTAAAACGGGCTAAGGCATCAAAATACTCAGCAATGTAGTCATGCGGTTCAATTTGAGTGGTATAGGGGTTCCAGTCGAGCCCTAATGCTTCAACAAACTGTTTAGCGAAGTCTTCCCAGTCAATATCGGGGTATGCACTTAAATGTGCGTTGTAGTTACCTACTGCACCATTCACTTTGCCGAGTAATTCAACATTGGCGAGTTGTTTGCGCTGGCGGCGTAAACGAGCGGCCACATTTGCCATTTCTTTGCCTAATGTTGATGGTGAAGCGGGCTGTCCATGTGTACGACACAGCATTGGCTGTGAAGCCTGCTCCTGAGCGAGTGTGCTGATGGCAGTAATGACTTCATCCATCATTGGTAATAAGACGTCGTTACGTGCTGCACCCAGCATAAGTCCGTGAGAGAGGTTGTTTATGTCTTCAGAGGTACAAGCAAAATGCAGGAATTCGTTAATGGCGTTGAGTTCGGCGTTATCGGCAATTTTTTCTTTTAGGAAATATTCGACTGCTTTTACATCATGGTTGGTGGTGCTTTCGATGTCTTTTACGCGTTGTGCATCTTCTTCACTGAAATTATCAACGATAGCATCGAGTACGGCATTTGCATCGTTGCTTAGCGATGGGACTTCACTGATGTCGTTGTGATTAGCTAGGGCTTGTAACCAACGAACTTCGACGAGAACGCGGTGGCGGATTAAGCCAAATTCACTACAAATACTGCGCAATGCGCTGGTTTTACTGCCATAACGGCCATCGATAGGGGATACGGCGGTGAGAGATGAAAGCTGCATGTTGTTTTCCGGTTTAAGTCGTTTGTTAAAGTTATAGATAGGCGTGGATTGTGCCATATTGACGGGATTGCGTCACTTTGTTCGCTTCTTATCGGCATGGTTGCGGTTAAGCTTCTCTTTCCTCCTTAGGGTTTCGTTTCACTGCACAATGCGTCGGAAAGATAAGCTTAACCGCTTAAAGCCTGAGGGTAATAGGGGTAATAGGTACCGGGTAATAGGTACCAGAGAGCAATTTACTGAATACACTAAAAAGCCCCGCATGGCGGGGCTGAATTTAGTGATAGTGCTTCGTTATTATTATGTATAGACCCATTCTGCATTGCAGGACGTGAGATTCTGTTTAAGACTAACTTGAATGATTTGTGGCTGATGAATTTGAGCCAATTTACGACGTTGTTGACGTTGGTTGGCTAACCAGGCATTGGTAGCAGCGATGCGTTTTTTAACTAGTTCATGACGTTTTTGTAATTTAGAACTGGATTTTGCGACTTGTTGAGCAATAATCGTTTCCGTTGTATCTGGTTGTACAGTCGTGACGGGTTGATCGGTAGGGCTCATCACGATGCCTAGGCTAAAAAATAGTGCGACGGTGGTATCCATAAATCTCCTCCAGTACAGCGTGAACAGGATCCTATTTCACCTTATTCTGTCAGGCTTTTCCGTGATGCTAGTCACGCTTGAGAGAATTACCTGCGTTTCGCTGTAAAAATAAAAACTTCTTTATTTATTTATAGTTATAAGTTCTATGTAATGCAAATTATTATTATAATTTTCTAAGTTGCTATGTGTTTTTACTGTTTTGTTCGTATAAATATAGACGTAATCGCTGGAACATCCAGAGTTTAAATGTGGTTTTATGACATTTGGCGTGTGCCAGCGCCGCTGAACCGGTAGAATACTCGCCTTTTAGAGATTGATGCCTACGGGCTGTGAGGAGTTATTGTGCTTGAGTCATATCGCCAACATGTGAGTGAACGTGCTGAACAGGGTTTGCCCCCATTACCATTGGATGCAGAGCAAACTGCCGCATTAGTCGAATTATTGAAAAATCCGCCAGCGGGTGAAGAAGAAGCCATTCTTGAATTATTGATCCACCGTGTACCTCCTGGTGTTGATCAGGCTGCTTACGTTAAAGCAGGGTTCTTAACCGCCATTGCCAAAGGTGAAACTGCTTGTCCATTGATAGATGCGGTTAAGGCAACAGAACTACTCGGCACGATGCTAGGCGGTTACAACATAACTGCATTAGTTGACTGCCTTGATGATGATAATCTTGCTCCGATTGCCGTTGCCGCATTATCTAAAACGCTGCTTGTGTTTGATGCTTATCATGATGTTGTCGCTAAAGCGGAAAACAACAGTCACGCTAAACAGGTTGTTGATGCGTGGGCAGAAGCGGAATGGTTTACCAGTCGTGAGCCGATGCCTGAATCAATGACGGTAACAGTCTTTAAAGTTGATGGTGAAACCAATACCGATGATTTGTCACCAGCATCTGAAGCATGGAGTCGCCCTGATATTCCTTTGCATGCCAAAGCGATGTTAATTAATTCTATGCCGAATGCCTTATCAGTGATCGATGAGCTGAAAGAAAAAGGTCATCCGCTCGCTTATGTTGGTGATGTTGTGGGTACCGGTTCTTCACGTAAGTCAGCCATTAATTCTGTGCTGTGGCACATGGGTAATGACATTCCTTTCGTTCCCAATAAACGTCAGGGTGGTGTTGTACTGGGTGGCAATATTGCGCCTATCTTTTTTAATACCGCAGAAGATTCTGGTGCTTTACCCATTGAATGTGATGTCACTAAAATGAGCACGGGTGATGTGATCACCATTTACCCATACAAGGGTGAAGTGCATAACGAAGCAGGGGAGGTGATCAGCACCTTCACGCTTAAACCAACGACGATGGCAGATGAAGTACGTGCCGGTGGTCGCATCCCACTTATTATTGGTCGTTCGTTAACGGATAAAACGCGTGAGGATTTAGGTTTATCTGCATCAGATATTTTTACTCGTCCCGTTGCACCTGCTGATACAGGTAAGGGCTATACGTTGGCGCAAAAAATGGTTGGCCGTGCCTGTGGCATCGAGGGTGTTCGTCCCGGTACATATTGCGAACCACGTATGACAACAGTTGGTTCACAAGATACAACCGGTGCGATGACGCGTGATGAATTAAAAGAATTAGCCTGTTTAGGTTTCTCTGCTGATTTAGTGATGCAAAGTTTCTGTCACACAGCCGCATACCCAAAACCAGTTGATATCACCTTACAACATCAGCTTCCTGAATTTATTCAAACGCGTGGTGGTGTGTCACTACGCCCTGGTGACGGAATTATACATTCATGGTTGAACCGTATGATTATGCCTGACACTGTCGGTACCGGTGGTGATTCACATACGCGCTTCCCATTAGGCATTAGTTTTCCAGCCGGTTCGGGTTTAGTTGCCTTCGCTGCGGCATTAGGTGTGATGCCTTTAGATATGCCTGAATCAGTATTGGTTCGTTTTAAAGGTGAAATGCAACCAGGCATTACTTTACGTGATTTGGTTAACGCGATTCCTTATGTTGCGATTCAACGTGGTTTGTTAACAGTTGAAAAACAAAATAAGAAAAATATTTTCTCTGGTCGAATTCTTGAAATTGAAGGCTTGCCCGATCTGAAAGTAGAGCAAGCATTTGAGCTTTCTGATTCGTCTGCAGAGCGTTCTGCGGGCGGTTGTACAGTGCATTTAGGTAAAGAGTCTATTTGTGAATACCTTGAATCAAATATCACTTTATTGAAATGGATGATAGCAGAAGGCTATGGCGATGTGCGTACATTGCAACGTCGTATCGATGCGATGCAGGAATGGGTTAATGATCCACAATTACTAGAACGCGATAGTAATGCTGAATACGCAGAAGTTATCGAAATTGATCTGGCGGAAATTACAGAACCCTTGCTTGCCTGTCCAAACGATCCAGATGATGTGAAATCATTATCTGAAATTGGTGAAGTGAAGATTGATGAAGT
This sequence comes from Gammaproteobacteria bacterium, assembly GCA_027078075.1. Taxonomy (GTDB): domain Bacteria; phylum Pseudomonadota; class Gammaproteobacteria; order AKS1; family AKS1; genus Sulfuriflexus. The sequence continues at coordinate 5,723 of JALTKP010000088.1, forward strand.
CTTTATTGGTTCGTGTATGACGAATATCGGTCATTACCGTGCGGCTGGTAAAGTACTTGAATCGGTGACTAACGTGCCTGTACGTTTATGGATTGTGCCGCCAACCAGAATGGATGCGCATCAGTTAACAGAAGAAGGTTACTACTCGATCTTTGGTAAAGCCGGTGCACGAACAGAAACGCCAGGTTGTTCTTTATGTATGGGTAACCAAGCACGTGTTGCTGATGAGGCGGTTGTGTTATCGACGTCAACGCGTAACTTCCCGAACCGTTTAGGTAAAGATGCGGATGTTTATTTAGGCTCGGCAGAATTGGCGGCAGTAACATCGGTATTAGGCAAGTTGCCAACGGTAGAAGAGTACATGGCACAGATGAAAGATCTAGAGCCATTGAGTGATGATATTTATCGTTACTTAAATTTCCATGAAATGGCTGAGTATAAGGATATTGCAGACAAGGTAGCACACGTCAGCATTACCTGAGATTAAATGATTTAACTCAGGTAATGCTGGGTTGCCAGATAACTATGTAAGTCTTCTCTTGAGCGAAAATAACAACGTTTAAGGGAAGGCTGGCACAGTTGGATCA
>JALTKP010000089.1 GCA_027078075.1 Gammaproteobacteria bacterium
TGCGAATTTAATAATTTTGGAACTTTATAAAAAATGAAAACATTTATGCAGATAGTCGATGCGACGGCTAAAACAATTACTGAAATCATGCCTTGGGATCTTGAGGAAAAATTGGAGTCTGAAACAAAGCCATTACTAGTTGATATCAGAGAACCCTATGAATACGACGCGATGCATATAAAAAATTCATTGCTTGTCCCACGCGGCATCCTTGAAACAGCCTGTGAATTTAATTACGAAGAAACTATTCCTAAATTAGCTGATGCAAGGACTCAAGAAGTTATCGTTATTTGTCGTTCCGGTAACCGTAGTGTACTTGCGGCCGCAATGATGCAGGAACTAGGCTATAACAATGTTGCTTCACTTAAAACCGGTTTGCGCGGCTGGAATGATTATGAACAAGCTTTAGTCGATAACAACAATAATGCTGTTGATATTGATGCTGCAGACGATTATTTCAGAGCTAAGCTATCGCCCGAACAGGAACGGTAACTATTTGTTTTAAGTAACAAATTCCAATCTGTAGCGAGATATTCTATTCAAATTGTTTACAGAACAACTCATACGCGGGACACTTATGCCGATAACAATCTGACAAACAATTTAAAGTTAAATGGTTTCGTTATATGAGCAGTGAATACCCTTTTACAGATTTACCCACAATCGATGATTCTGTTGCGGATCCACTCAAAGAGCTCCTTGGCGATAGCTATCTTGAATTAGTTAGCGATTTTACAGCTGACTTTCCGGTTAAGTTTAGTGCCCTAAAAACTTCTGCTGATAATAATGATGCCGATAGCATCTTTAAACTATCTCATACACTCAAATCAAGCAGTGGTAGTTTTGGATTTATTCGGCTTTATAAAAGACTCGAACACCTTGAGCTACAATCAAGAAAAAATGAAATATCAAATTTAACTCAACAAATCGTTCTTATAGAACAAGAATTTACTATTCTTGTTTCCCAGCTGAATAAAGAATAATTATTTATGCTAACCAATGAACAAACACGTGTATTTATTGTAGATGATGATCATGTTACTCGACATCTCGTCAGGAAAATATTAAGTAATTCCGGTTATAGAATATTTGAAGCTGCCAATGGCGCTGAAGCTATTGAGTTGTTTGATGATGTTGCTCCCCATATTGTTTTAATGGATGTCATGATGCCTGATATTGACGGCTATACAGCTTGTCGGGCAATTCGTGAAAAAGAAAACTTTCTTGAACTTCCTATCATCATGCTGACAGGCCTTGATGATGTTGAATCAGTGCGTGAATCACTTGATGCTGGTGCAACAGATTTTATTAGCAAACCAATTAACTGGGCTTTATTTGAACAAAGAGTTCAATATGCATTGAACTCGCGAAGTATGCATGAGGAATTACAAAACCAGAAAAGCCGTCTGGCACAAGCACAAAAAATTGCCAAACTTGGATCATGGGAGTTGTCTATTGATGACAATGAGCTTTCATGCTCCGATGAATTAATACGGTTACTGCGTCTTGACCCAGGGGAAAAATTACCTCACTTAGATGCATTAGTTGCCTTCGCCCACCCTTCTGACAAAAAATCTGTTCGCGCTCATATTGTAGATGCAATGATAAAGGGTACGGGTTACCAACTCGAACATAGAATTATTTGTCGTGATAAATTAGAGTTATATGTTTTACAACATGCCGACATAATTAAAGATCGTTCTGGTAATGTTATTAAAGTTATTGGTACGTTACAGGATGTTACTGAACTCAAATCGACACAAGCCATCATTCATCACCAAAATTATTATGATTTGTTAACAGACTTGCCTAATCGCCGTTTGTTCACAGACAAGGTTATAAAAAAAATCGTTCATGCTAAAAATGATGATGCTGTCGTAATTTACATGTTAACACTTGATAATTTACGCACCTTATCAGAATCACTTGGCTACAAAGCAACTGAAACAGTTCTGATATCATTTTCAAGTAGATTAAAAACACTAAAATCAGATTCAGTTGTTATTTCAAGATTCAATGACAATACCTTTGCAATTATGTCGAGTGACTTACATGATCTTACTCATGTAACAAAAATGACTGATGAGATTATGGCGCTAACAAATCAATCAATCTCAATAGATACGCATGATATTTTCGTTACCGTTAGTATTGGTATTTCAATTTACCCTATAGATAATAATACCGCTGAAGCGACTATCCTTGGCGCTGAAAATGCGATGTTAAACGCCTCTAAACAAGGTGGTGGGCGATACCTTTTCTACAATGAAAAATCTAACCGTGAAGCACAAGAAAGACTTGATATTGAAAATGATATGCGCAAAGGAATAAAGCGTGGAGAATTTATTCCCTATTATCAACCAAAAATAAATGCACAAACTGGCGTTATTACAGGCTTTGAAGCTTTAGCGCGTTGGAATCACCCGACTAAAGGTCTTATTGCACCATATCATTTTATTGATATCGCCGAAAAAACGGGGCTTATTATCGAGTTAAGTAAATCTATAATCGAGCAGGCATGCCAACAAACAAAGCAATGGAGTGAACAAGGTATAGGTGATTTTGTTCTGGGTGTTAATTTATCAATGAAACAGTTTATTGACAATAACATCAGCGCCGATCTAAAAACCATATTACAAGCAACAGGCTTACCTACAAATCAATTAGATATAGAAATCACTGAAAGCATGGCTGCTACTAGAGCAACTGACATCATCAGTATTTTAAAAGATCTTAAAGAGATGGGGCTCACTATATCCATGGATGATTTTGGAACAGGTTATTCGTCATTAAGCCAGTTACAAACATTCCCAATCGACACTATTAAAATTGACCGAAGCTTTATTATTGAAATCGAAGGTGCTAGCAGAGGCGTTATGGTAAAAACCATTATTGCCATGTCAAAAAGTTTAGGAATGAATGTGATTGCTGAAGGTGTAGAAAATACTACTCAGTTAGCCATGCTACTTGCACATGGCTGTGACAACATCCAGGGCTACTACTTTAGCCCGCCGCTTGCCGCTGATAAATTTAGTGATTTTGTTGCTACATTCTATAGCAGTAAAAAACTTAACCAGAATAGTAATTAATATTCTTACTAAGCTTTGGATTCGTTATACCAATTAAGTTTTTCATGTAGCTTCACAACCTCACCGACAATGATAAGTGTTGGTGCTTTTATCTCTTCTCTTTCAACAATATCAGGCATGCTTTCTAGGGTGCCTGTGAAAAGTCGTTGTTCAGGTGTGGTTGCTTTTTGAACCAACGCCATTGGCATATCTTTCGACATACCGTGGGCTATTAATTCCTTACATATCGTTTTAACACCGACTAAACCCATATAGAAAACCAACGTCTGATTTGGTTGAACCAATCCAGGCCAATTGATATCCATCATGCCATTTTTCAAATGCCCTGTCGCAAATACAACAGATTGAGAATAGTCACGATGTGTCAATGGAATACCGGTATATGAAGAGGCTCCAGATGCCGCAGTAATGCCAGGTACAACTTGAAAAGAAACGCCCTCTTCAACCAATGTATCAATTTCTTCACCACCACGACCAAAGATAAAGGGATCACCACCTTTGAGTCGACATACACGCTTACCTTCTTTGGCTAAACGAACTAACAGATGGTTGATGTCTTCCTGCGGTACAGCATGGTTCGCGCGTTCTTTACCTACATAAATGCGTTCTGCATCACGTCGTGCTAAATCGATCACTTGTTGTGAAACGAGACGATCATGAACAACAACATCAGCTTGTTGCATTAGACGCAATGCTCTAAACGTAAGTAAATCTGGGTCACCTGGACCAGCACCGATTAAGTACACTTCGCCAATATTTTCTGCTTGTTCTGCGTCAGGTGCATTAAGCGAGTTTTCAATTTCTATTTCAGCATCACTGTCACGCCCTGCAAAAACCATTTCTGCTGCAGGACCTTGTAAAACACGTTCCCAAAACAGTCGGCGATCCGTAGGATTGCTAAAACGCGCTTTTACGCGTTCACGAAAATCTGCCGTCATTCTGGCTAAGCGGCCATAGGCACTGGGTAACAAACTTTCCAAACGCGAACGAATCATACGAGCCAACACCGGCGAAGCTCCGCCAGTAGAAATAGCAGCAATAACCGGTGAGCGATCAACAATCGAAGGCATGATGAAAGTACATAAATCAGGGTTATCAACTACGTTAACGGGAATATTAACTGCCGTAGCCGCTGTGTGGACGGCTAAATTGACAGCCTCATCATCAGTTGCAGCAATGACTAATGACTTTCCTTGAACGTCTTGTGCGCTGAAATCGCGTTGTTCATGAGTAAGCTTTCCCGTTGCTAGCCATTCCGCCATTGTGTCGGAAAGAGAGGGAGCGATCACCGTTACTTTGGCATGCGCATCTAGTAGTAAAGATGTTTTACGTGTTGCAACTTCGCCACCGCCAACAATAAGGCAATCGCGTTGCTGTAAGTTCATGAAAACAGGTAGAAAATCCATAAAATCAATGTCCAGACCATCAGTACGACGGTATTATCAACAGGCGCGGCATTATACCTGCCTCTTAAGCATCGGGCAAAGTAATTGCCTTGTTACTCATAGGGTTATGGGGTAATAACTTCCTTGCCACCCATATATGGGCGCAGTATAGCTGGTATTTCAATGCTGCCATCAGCTTGCTGGTAGTTTTCCATCACTGCAACCAATGTACGCCCTACTGCCAGCCCAGAACCATTCACAGTATGGACCAGTTGTGGCTTTTTCATATCAGCAGAACGCCAGCGTGCTTGTAAACGTCGTGCCTGAAAATCCATGAAGTTACTGCATGAAGAAATTTCACGATATTTCTGTTGCCCAGGTAACCATACTTCTAAGTCATAGGTTCTAGCAGCACTAAAACCTATATCACCTGTACAAAGATCGACAACACGGTATGCCAAGCCTAACTTTTGCAAAATAGTTTCAGCATGGTTAGTTAATTCTTCATGAGCACGAACTGAATCATCCGGATGCACAATTTGCACTAGTTCTACTTTCTCAAATTGATGCTGTCGGATCATGCCACGGGTGTCTTTACCATACGAACCGGCTTCACTACGAAAACAAGGCGTGTGCGCCACAAATTTTAATGGCAAAACATCATCTGCAAGAATCTCATTGCGTACTATATTCGTTACCGGCACTTCTGCTGTCGGTATTAAGTACAGTTCTTGTTCGCCTTTCATGGCAAACAGATCTTCACCAAATTTAGGTAACTGACCGGTACCATGCAGACTGTCACTGTTCACTAAATAAGGAACATAAGTTTCGGTATAGCCATGTTCTTCCGTGTGTGTGTCCAACATGAATTGTGTCAGTGCGCGTTGTAATCTCGCCAAAGGGCCCTTCATCACAGTAAAACGTGCGCCACTAATTTTTGCTGCTACTTCAAAATCGAGCTGATTCAGTTTTTCGCCAATCTCGACATGATCAACCGGTTCAAATTCAAACTGGGGCAACGTACCTTCTAGCTTAATTTCAAGGTTATCATCTTCATTTTTACCATCAGGCACATTATCAAAAGGAATATTGGGAATACCCAAAATAATTTCCTGCAGTTGTGATTGTAAACCACTTAGTTCTGCTTCTGCGGTTTTTAACTTATCACCTAAGTTAGCCACTTCATCTAATAATGGTTGAATGTCTTTACCTGCGGCTTTTTCCTTACCAATTGCTTTAGAGCGTGTATTACGTTCACTTTGCAGAGATTCAGTTTCTATTTGAATTTTTTTACGTTGTTGTTCTAATGTTGCCAGCGTTTCTGTATCCAACACAAAACCTCGACGCGCTAATTTCTCAGCCGTTGCATCAAGTTCTGTTCGTAATAATTGTGGGTCAAGCATGGATTAGTCTCGTTATCGTATTAAATAATAATTTATGTATTTACTTGTGCCAACCAATGCACAATTCGTCCACTACCAATACTCGCAGACAAGTGTTCGATAATGCGTGTTGCATTTTCAGTGCTATCAAAAAACTCAACCACCACGGGCAAGTCAAGTGACATATCCAGTAAAGAGGATGAATGCATTTTACCTGACGCACCAAAACCAGCAATGCCTCGAAATGCAGTAACACCTTTTACTTTTTCGACATCATGTAATTGTTCAAGTAGTGGTTTTAGTTGGTCATCTGACTCTGTCAGATAAATGCGTACCATTGTGACTGTTTCACTCATTTCACGCTCCGTAAATTTGTCTAAAACCAACCACACCGGCCCATGTCGCCATTACACACAAAACAACACTGCCAAGCATATTAATTAATGCTCGCATCGGCTCACCAGATTCAATCAGTAACATTGTTTCAATTGAAAAGGTCGAGAAAGTCGTAAATGCACCCAACACACCAATCATCAGGAATGCGCGCCATTCTACCGCAAAGGCGACCCTTTCAACCAGCAGTACGTAGAGGATCCCCATTAATAGACTACCCAATACGTTGACCGTTAAGGTGCCATAGGGAAAGTCGCGTCCTGCCATCGCATAAACACCATTAGAAACAAGAAAGCGTAGCGTGGCTCCTACCGCTCCACCTGCTGCTATAATCAATAATTGAGTTATCATGACTTGTTCCGATTTTGGTTATTATAATCAGCATCTGCTTTGCTTAAACGCTCAAGCTTCTCGGCGATTTTATCTTCAAGTCCACGTCTAACGGGATAATAGTACTGAGTTGATGCCATATTGTCGGGGAAATAATCCTCGCCAGCGGCATAGCCATCTGGTTCATCATGAGCGTAGCGATAATCCTTACCGTAATCTAAATCAGACATTAACTTGGTCGGTGCATTACGTAAATGTAAGGGTACCTCAAGGCTATCTGATTGCTTAACATCAGCCATAACTTTATTAAATGCCTTGTAGACGGCATTACTCTTAGGTGCAACAGCTAAATAACTCACCGCTTGAGCTAGGGCTAACTCCCCTTCTGGGCTTCCTAGTCTCTCTAATACATCCCATGCCGTCAATGCAATGGATAAAGCACGGGGATCAGCATTACCGATATCCTCGGATGCCATGCGAACAACCCGTCGTGCAATATATAAGGGGTCACAACCGCCATCAATCATTCTCGCTAGCCAATAGAGCGAAGCGTCAACGGCTGAACCTCGTACTGATTTATGTAAGGCAGATATTTGATCATAAAAAGCCTCACCGCCTTTATCAAAGCGTCGAACACCACCTTTAATGACTTCTGCAACTAACTGATCGGTAACATCACTATTACCTTCTGCTTGGGCCAACGAGGCAAGAATGTCTAACAAGTTTAAGGCTCGTCGTGCATCGCCATCTGCAGATTGGGCAACCTGCGTAAGCTGCTCTTGTGTTACATGTAAGCCAATATTCCCCAGCCCAAGCTCCTTATCATGCAAACCACGTTCTAAAATAGTAAGTAACTCGCTCACATCAAGCTGTTTTAAAACATAGACACGTGAACGTGACAACAAGGCATTATTTAATTCAAAGGATGGGTTTTCAGTGGTTGCACCAATAAAAATAAAAGTACCGTCCTCTACATAAGGCAAAAAGGCATCTTGCTGTGACTTATTAAAACGATGTACTTCATCTACAAATAAAACTGTTTGCCTACCTTGTGACTGCGTTTGCTTTGCTTGTTCAACTGCAGCACGTATTTCTTTAACACCGGACAATACTGCAGAAATACTAATGAACTGTGCACCGCAATTATTAGCAATCATTCTCGCCAGTGTTGTTTTACCTGTTCCAGGCGGCCCCCAAAAAAGCATTGAATGCAAATTACCCGACTCAATAACTATGCGTAATGGTTTGTCTTTTGCTAATAGATGAGTTTGACCATGAAAAGTAGCTAAGTCAGTTGGTCGTAGGCGATCAGCCAATGGTTGACCGGTATTAGTCTGGTTATCTGCAAACAAATCAGTTTTATTTTTTTGCATTAAGGTAATTCTGGTTTACTCGCCTATAACATCAACATCTTTAGGCGGAATAAAATCAAATTTTGCAGGATCAATGACTGGATTACGTTCAATATGACTAAATAATAAACGCGTTAATTGCCCAAAAGAATCATGCAGTTCCATGCTAACTAGATTTTTAGCATCAAATGCTAATACAATTTTTTCAAAGCCGGTTTCTTTTTGTATTGGCAGTAACTCAATCCATTGTAGATTTTGTTCTTCACCTAATTCGACAACCGTAAAATTCTGTTCAATAGGCGTGTCACTACTGAGTAACAATGCTGGAGTCGAACCCAATACCTTATCAACAGTCTTAACTGTGACTTGCTCTAAATCAATATCGTAAAGCCAAACCTTTTTGCCATTTGAAATTATTTGTTGTTCATAGGGTTTTTTATAATCCCAACGAAACTTACCGGGGCGAAGCAATAACATTTGCCCACTGGTTTCCTGCAAAGTTTTCTTGTCGTTGCCTAATACTTGTTGTTTGAAATCAGCACGAACTGATGACACGCCAGAAAAGAAATTATGTAAACGCTGTTTTCCTACACCGGCATTAGCCATGCTTGAAACAGTTACCATTAGAAACAATAAAATTATTTTAGACATATTAAAATTCTGGTGGTGGCGGAGCCACTACTTCCCTCATTCCGTTACTTTGAACTTCACTGACCACACCGGCACGTTCCATTTCTTCAATCATGCGTGCGGCACGGTTATAACCAATTTTTAATCGCCGCTGTAAGCCCGAAATTGATGCTCGGCGTGACTCTGTAATTAAAGCGACTGCTTGGTCGTATAGCGGATCCATTTCTTCACTAACAGCCGCATCACTATCACCGCCTGGCATTCCAGGTACACCATCGCCACTTGTTTCACTAATAATATCCTCAAGGTACTCTGGCTCGCCTTTACCTTTCAGATTAGCGACGACTTTATGCACTTCTTCATCTGATACAAAAGCACCATGAATTCGTGTTGGTACACCACTACCAGGCGCCATATAAAGCATATCGCCATGACCAAGCAGCTGTTCTGCACCACCTTGATCAAGAATGGTTCTTGAATCAATTTTACTCGATACTTGGAATGCAACTCGTGTTGGTATGTTGGCTTTAATTAAACCTGTAATAACATCCACTGATGGACGTTGTGTCGCTAAAATCAAATGAATACCTGATGCACGTGCTTTTTGTGCCAAACGTGCAATTAACTCATCCACTTTTTTACCGACAATCATCATCATGTCAGCTAATTCATCAATGATAATCACAACAAATGGTAAGTGTTCTAGGTTTGGTGCTGTTTCTTCCATACCGTCTTCAGGTTTGAACGTTGGATCGGGAATTGGTTCACCCTTTTCATCGGCTTCTTTGATTTTGCGGTTATAGCTATTTAGATGGCGAACACCCAGTGCGGCCATTAATTTATAGCGACGCTCCATTTCAGCAACACACCAGCGCAAGGCATTGGCGGCATCTTTCATATCTGTTACGACAGGTGTCAATAAATGTGGGATACCTTCGTAAATGGATAACTCCAACATTTTTGGATCCACCATGATAAGTCTCACCTCATGCGGTGTTGCATTATAGAGCAGACTCAAAATCATGGCGTTGATTGCAACTGACTTACCTGAACCCGTGGTACCTGCCACTAACATATGTGGCATTTTGCCAAGATCATAAACCTTGGGATAACCGGCAATGTCTTTACCTAGAGCAATCGACAAACCAGACTTATTGCTATCGTATTCTTGTGAGTTGATGATCTCGCTTAGTCGTACAATTTCACGGTTCTCATTAGGCACTTCTAGCCCAATGACAGATTTGCCAGGGATTACTTCAACAATACGTACACTAATTGTTGACAATGCACGAGCAAGATCTTTAGCAAGGTTACTTATCTGACTTACCTTGACTCCCGCAGCCGGTTGCAACTCAAATCGTGTAATAACCGGCCCAGGATGTACGGCAACCACTTCCACCTCAATACCAAAGTCACGAAGTTTGATTTCGACCAACTGTGACATTGCTTCAAGCGATTCATCGGACATACGCTGTGTATCTTCCTCCGGTTCATCTAGCAATGAAATCGGCGGCAATGGCGTGTCATCGGCGGTTTCAAACAGAGGCACTTGTCGCTCACGCTCTGAGCGAGCACTCGGCTCAGGAAGAACAATGGATTTTTCAATCACTGGTGGTTTACGTTTACTGGTTCTGCGTTTGGCAATTTCTACCGTTTCGGTACGTTCTTTGCGTGCGCGGCGACCTGCTAAGCGTTCACGCAATGTAATAAACTGATGGCGAATATAAAAAACCAGCAAAATTGTGTATCTACCCGTTACATCCATCAACCAAAACCAGGACAGCCCTGTAAATAGAGTTATCCCTGCTAGGAACAATGCCAGTTGTAATAGCGTTGCACCAAGAAAACTAAAAGCACTTTCAAGACTATTACCCACTACCTGCCCTAATATCCCTCCGGGATTAAGTGGTAGCTGTAGGTCAGGCTGTTGCACATGCAGGGTCGCCAAACCAGCCCCAGCAACAAGAGTTAGAATGAACCCCGTTACGCGTAATCCTAAATGCCATGCATCAAAGGCATCAGTTTGACGACCGCGATAAAGCAGCCAGCCACTATAGCCGAGCATAATAGGAAATAAATACGCCATAAGGCCAAACAGGTAGAGAAAAACATCGGCAAACCAAGCGCCTGAAATACCGCCCATATTATGAATAGTACTGACAGCATCAACACTGTGTGACCAGCCGGGATCGGAGGTACTATAACTCAACAAACTCAGTAGCAAATAAACACTAATTGCCATGAAGACAAGCAACGTACCTTCACGTAGGCCGCGGTGTGTATGAGGTCGACTAGGTGGTGATGCTGTTTTCTTACGTTTTGCTTGAGCCAATGCAGTAACCACTTGTTTGTAAAACTATTATTATATTGCTGAACTATAGTGAAATACCACTACAGTGAGCGTTAGATTATAACGCTAACTCTATCAAATAATGAGGATTTATTCCTATAATTCATAACAGTTTTGGCATTTGTGCTATCAGCCACAAAATACACATCAATTATGTCGTGCTTTACCGACTGCGGTGCATTCCGTAACATAGGCGCATAACCTTAAACTTTTAGCGATTAACGCCACGGAGTAAGACTTACATGAGCGAAGCACGGCATTGCCCTCTTATAATTATTGGTTCTGGACCAGCTGGTTATTCTGCTGCTGTTTACGCGGCACGCGCCAACTTGAATCCAGTCATGATCACTGGGCTTGAACAAGGTGGTCAATTGATGACAACAACTGATGTTGATAACTGGCCAGGGGATAATGAAGGTGTTGAAGGCCCAGCTTTGATGGAAAGAATGCGCCTTCATGCTGAACGTTTTGATACTGAAATTATTTTTGAGTACATCAACAAGGTTGACTTAAAACAGCGTCCTTTCAAATTAACCGGTGACTCAGGTGAATACACCTGTGATTCACTTATTATTGCGACCGGCGCATCAGCACAATATTTGGGGCTTGAATCAGAAGAAGCCTATAAAGGGCGAGGCGTTTCCGCTTGCGCTACTTGTGATGGCTTCTTTTATAAGAACCAGAAAGTAGCCGTTATTGGTGGTGGTAATACCGCAGTTGAAGAAGCCCTCTACCTTGCCAATATTGCCGACCACGTGACTATCGTGCATCGACGTGACAGTTTTCGCTCTGAAAAAATTCTTGCTGACCAACTCATTGAGAAATCTAAAACAGGTAATGTCACTATTGAATGGAACCATGAACTTGAAGAAGTCCTCGGTGATGACGCTGGTGTTAATGGCTTACGTTTAAAAAACACCCAAGATGGCTCAACTAAAGACATTGATGTCCACGGTGTATTTATTGCCATTGGTCATAAACCAAATACTGACATCTTTATCGATCAACTCGATATGGAACATGGTTACCTTACAGTACAAAGTGGCTCACAAGGCAACGCCACCATGACCAGCATTGAGGGGATATTTGCTGCCGGTGATGTGGCAGATCATATTTATCGCCAAGCAATCACATCAGCAGGTTCAGGCTGTATGGCTGCACTTGATGCAGAGCGTTATTTGGATAACTTAAAGAAATAATACGCTACGCCGGTGAGATACTTTACATCTCATCGGCGTTTAGTATTGCTATGATTTATTCAATGATTTCTTGTGTGCTTCCATCTGGTTCAGATCAGAAATATAAACACTAAACACTGAACCATCACCTTCTTGGCTCTCAACATTAATAAAGCCACCTAACAGTTCCGCAAATCGTTGACTGATTGCAAGCCCTAAACCGGTTCCCTCGTAAGTACGTGAAGCACTACCTTCAACTTGATAAAAATCATCAAAAATATTTCTTAATTTCTCACGTGAAATACCGATACCTGTATCGACAATCCTAAAACAAAAATATTCTAAGTGTGAAAAGAACTCAATAGTAATACCACCTGAATTAGTAAACTTAATTGCATTTGCTATCAAGTTCACCAAAATCTGGCGTAGTTTCTCATGATCCGTATAAATAGATTCACTACCATCCTTTATTTCTGATTTAAACGTCAGATTTTTTTCTTTTGCTAAAGGCATGAATGTTTCTTCTAATTCTTTAAGTAACGCGGCAACATCAACTAAAGCGATATCGACTTCCACCTTGCCTGATTCAACCTTTGATAAATCTAAAACATTATTAATTAATGCTAATAAACCACGTGCATTTACCAAAATAATCTCCAGCTGTTTCTTTTGCTCTTCAACAACGGGACCACTCATTCCTTTACCTAATATCTCAGAAAAACCAATAATAGAGTTCAATGGCGTACGTAATTCGTGACTCATATTGGCAAGAAAAGTGGATTTTGTCTGATTAGCTTTTAGTGCCTGATCGCGTGTTAACGCAAGACTCGCTGCCTGGTGCCTTAATTGTCGAGTCTGATTTTTAACCTGACGGCTCACCTCTTCTTTTTGTTTTTGCAACAATTCTGAACGTATAAACTCAGAGCGTGTAGAAGCATATATAAAACCAGTCAGCAACAAACCTGAAAGAAAAATCAACAATGGTAATAAAAAATCAATATCACCAAGAGAAATATAATGAGACACTTGAAAATGCATTGATGCATTAGAAAAAACAAATGTTTTTTCTACAGAAAAACGCCCTAAAGCGAAAAAGGCGTTTACTGCTGACGATTCAAATTCAAATACCTCTCTACCGTCCATCTCAACCATGTAGTTCACATTTTTCAACGATGAAGAATTCAGCTCTAATAACTCGTCAATATTTACCACATAAGCGAGAACACCATACGTATCCGCTTCTGACAGCCCTAAATCAGGACGTTCTTCCACTACAGGTGATAACGCATGTAAAATTAAAAAACTCAATTTTCCATTAACATTAAATGGTTCAGATAAAGCAAAAAAAGAATCTCTATGTATTTGAACAAAGGCTTCCTGAGTTTCAGATAGTGTTCGTAAATCTTTACCAAACCACAAACTTGATAGAATACTTACTGGCTCATAATACTCAACAGGATACAAATACTCCGACGTATTTACCGCCGTACCAAATGACTTAACTTTATAACCAGTATATCCCTGCTCTTGCTTAGAAAACTCAAATGATTTCAGCTCATCTTTAGGGACGACTTCTGCAAGCATTAATTGCTGAAGAAAATCATTCCGCTCAAGAATTTGCCTTGTAAACTGCCCAAAACCAGAAGATGTCACCTCATCAGAGGCATGGAAAAACTGCGCTAAATCTTCATCAATTTGAGATAATAATTCAAAGCGATTTTCTATTCTAGAGAAAGCTTGATCAGCAGAACGCTGAAAATCTTTTTCACTATTACTAATTGAAATACTAATACCAAAAAAGAATGCTAATAAGCTAACGCCTATCCCAACTACCGTCAAAATAATTAGATATTTTGAACGATACTCTAATGTTTTAGTTTGTGGCATTTAACCAATCTTTTGATATCGCTTTATGGCGCGATATTTTATCGATATCGATTGATGCTTTCTTTAATAATTTTTTATTTTGATAGTAATTCCAATGTCGATTTAAGGTCACGGGAATGTCTGCTATATCAATACCAGACAAAACGGCAAGAACAACTTCACCAGCCCATTCTCCCTGCTCTGAAGCGACCTTACTGACACCAAGCATGACATAAGGCATCATCCAAGCATAAGTTGTCATTGTTAAGCGTTTACCGTTTTTTTCAACAAAATTCACGGCGCGATTAACATCCCAATCATTAATACCCGCATTATTACCCAATATGATAAATTCGTAAGACTGTGCTTCGACAAATGCTTTTTCCCATTCTGCCATCGTTTTAACAAATATGGCTTTAACAGAAACACCCTGTTTTTCATAAATACGCTTGTAATGCCAAAAATCTTTATATTCCGACACCACATCATCAGAGATAAACATCACATTGTTAATATGACTAGTGTTTCTACGTGCGATATCCAGCATTTCTTCTACCGGAGCTACCTCGACCATGCCTGAGGCATTTTTATACGGATAACCATAAGTATCTGCTGTCCAATTAATGCCGTTAAACACAAAAGGTAGTTCTGTATTCTTAAAGTATGGCTCTACAAGATAACGTGAAGCATTATCATCCGAAGCAATAACAATATCTGGTTTGTATTCTTCTATGAGCTGTTTCGCTTCAAGTGCCTTGCGTTTAATAAATTCTGGGGCAGTATTCCGCTTTGAATCCATATAAAATTTTCGCAGTTCACATTTACCGGCAAGCGTCTTCTCTACCCCCCCTTCAACACCATCATTCCAAGCGTAACCTTGATGGTAAGACATAACGTGTAAACAACGAGGTAATGCAGAGACAGAAGAAATATTGCCAAATAGCAATACAAAAAGTATCGAATAGAAACGAATCCAATTCATTCAGAGATAAACCTATAAAAGGTAATGTTAACTAACTATCTTATTCTGTTAACATTATAGCAACTGCACGAATATATGGAATAGCAACAAATCGCTTGAAACAAGTAATGACAAATACATACGCTGTTAAGATTGAGTCCACAATTAACGATATTCCTGCCAAGCAATGGCAACAATTAAACCTAAATGGTAACCCTTTCGTTAGTTATTCTTTCCTTGCGGCGTTAGAAACACATGATTGTCTTGATAAATGGGGCTGGCAGCCACGATTCATTACGCTACTTGATGAAAATCAAATGCTGATTGCAGCACTTCCTATGTATTTAAAAGACAATTCCTATGGCGAGTTTGTATTTGATTGGGCGTGGGCTGATGCATATTCTCGTCAAGGTTTACGGTATTACCCCAAATTAGTGGTTGCTGTCCCCTATACACCAGCAACAGGACCACGATTATTAACTCATCACAAACATGATGCAGAGCAACTACGTAAGGGATTAATGGAAGCCGCTTTAGCATATGCAAAGTCGATTCAGGTTTCTTCTTTACATTATTTGTTCACGACCAATGAAGAAACCGATCATCTAGAACAAACAGGACTATTAAGACGTAGTGGTTGTCAATTCCACTGGCAAAATAATCAGTACAAAAGTTTTGATGATTTTCTCTCAACCTTATCTTCAAAAAAGCGCAAACAAATACGTAAAGAACGACGCGATGTACTCGCTGCAGAATTAGACATTGAACTGCTTCATGGCAGAGACACAAGTACAGAACATTGGGATGTATTTCATCAATTTTATGTTTCAACCTTTAGCCGTAAAAGCGGCTATGCTACCCTCACTAAAGACTTTTTCGAGGCCTTATCAAAATCAATGCCCAACCAAGTCATATTAGTACTAGCAAAATACCAAGGTGAGTATGTGGCTGGTACTTTTAACTTACTTGGTGAAGATACTTTGTATGGTCGACACTGGGGCTGCAGTCAAACGTTTAGTGGGCTACATTTTGAATTATGTTATTACCAACTGATTGATTATTGTATTCAGCACGGTATTAAACGATTTGAGGCAGGTGCACAAGGTGAACATAAATTAAGTCGTGGTTTTCTACCAACGACAACCTGGTCTGCTCATTGGCTAGCGCACCCAGAATTCAGCAACATCATTGCTGAATTCCTGCAGCATGAACAAAAAGGTATACAGGATTATATTGATGTATTAGGTGAACACTCACCATTTAAAAAATAGACAAACATACATGAGTAACAATAACTCAATACATAATTTACTTTGGATGGATCCGGATGATCCTACTGCGCCATTTCCACCGCTTAAAAATGCCTTAATCGAACCTGATGGTCTATTAGCATTAGGGGGGGATTTATCGGTTACTCGCTTACTAAATGCTTATCAACACGGTGTCTTCCCATGGTATAGCGATGAGCAGCCGATCATGTGGTGGTCACCTAATCCACGTACTATTCTATTGCCAGAGAATTTAAAAATATCACGTAGTCTTGCAAAAACTATTCGTAAACAACCTTATAGCATTACACTAAACAATGCCTTTGCTGATGTCATTTCATCCTGTGCAGCGCCTCGTAATGACGATGACGGCACTTGGATCACCATTAAAATGCAAGAAGCCTATTGTGAGTTACATCGACAAGGACATGCCCACTCCGTTGAAGCATGGCAAAATGGAAAATTAGTTGGCGGACTTTATGGTATTGCTATTGGTCGTGTCTTTTTTGGAGAGTCTATGTTTTCTCGTGCCAACGATGCCTCAAAAATTGCCTTTGTGTACCTTGTGCACTATTTAACTGAGATCGGATTTAAAATGATCGACTGTCAAGTTGATTCGGCCCACTTACAAAGTCTTGGGGCAACACAAATATCACGTCATTTATTTTCAGAAAAACTATCAAGCTATTGTGAACAAACCATAAACGGTTCACACTTTGAAAAACAGGTGCTGACACTGGATAAAATGTAAACATGGGTACTCTTCATAATAAGTCATTAGATTTTTATCTAACTCCTGAACACGACTGCAGTTACCTGCCATCGCAACAGGCGGTAACCCTGTTTGCTGATCCGTCTGTTTGCATTGATACCGATCTTTACAGCGAACTAATTCAATTTGGTTTTCGCCGAAGTGGTACGCATGTATACCGTCCTCGCTGTCCCATGTGCGATGCCTGCATTCCTATTCGTATTGCAGCCGATGATTTTAAGCCTTCACGAGGCCAACGTCGTGTATGGAAACGAAATCAAGATCTAGATGTAGTGATTCTGCCAGCAGAATATAATGATGAACATTTCCAGCTTTATCGCCAGTACATGCATTCACGCCATGAAGGTGGTGGCATGGACAATCCTGATCCAGAAAAATACAGTGAGTTTCTACTCAACCCCTACATTGATAGCCATCTTGTCGAATTTCGTCACCAGGGCAAATTATTGGCAGTTGCCAGCGTCGATATACTAAATAACGCACTTTCAGCGGTTTATACCTTCTTTGATCCCAATGAATCAGCCCGAAGCCTCGGTGGTTTAGCCATTCTTTGGCAAATTGATCATGCCAAACAGCAAGATATTGAACATATTTATCTCGGTTACTGGATAAAACAGTGTCAAAAAATGGTCTATAAGAGCAAGTATCGTCCCTTTGAGGTTTTTCAGGAAGGATACTGGCAGACTGTCTCAAATTAATTATTTATATTAATCAATAAGTTAACATTTCTTAACGTTTTTAGCCCTAAAGTGGTCTGCACTTTGCACGTTATAGCTTATAACGACCCGTAATAGTCGATGCACTGTAAAGGAGACGAATATGTTGAGCTTTATTTATCGCATGATGAGAGACTTTGAACTGGAACATGGCATGAAGCCAAATGTGCTACACCTTAGTAATGAGCACTTTGACCGCCTTCGTGAGGATTTTCTCGATCCAAGCAATATCGAATCCATCATTAGTCGTCTTGAAATGGAAATCGTTATCGAGAAAAATACCCTGCATCCACATTTATCTTGGATCGAATCTTCTTACCGGAAAGCCGCTTCTTTCTAAATTCAGCGACTCCCATCCACAATATAGCCCCTCATGGGGCTGTTTTGGTCGCTTTCTTCGCTTTATACATTGAAACTAACGCCCAGTTAGTGCATTATTCGCGCCGTTATCAACAACAGTCTTAGTTATTCGACTAGGCAATTAAACGGGATATATGGCTAAAGAAGAAGCAATTGAAATGGAAGGAACGGTCGTTGAGACCCTCCCTAATACTATGTTCCGCGTTGAACTAGAAAATGGCCACGTAGTAACGGCTCATATTTCTGGCAAAATGCGTAAGCACTACATTCGTATTCTTACGGGTGACACTGTCACAGTAGCCTTAACACCTTACGATTTGAGCAAAGGTCGTATTACTTACCGCGCACGATAATCAGTTCGTTAATGAACCGGTTCTTCGTGTTCATCTTCGGTCATTATTTCAAGTTGTAAGCCATTCTTATCAGCCGTGATACGTACATGACCACCATGTACTAAGCGGCCAAATAACAACTCTTCCGCTAGCGGTTTTTTGATTTTATCTTGAATCAAACGACTCATTGGGCGTGCGCCCATCTTCTTGTCAAAACCGTTTTCTGCCAACCAAGTTTGTGCGGCATCATCCAATTCTATCGTTACATGCTTATCTTGCAGCTGTGCTTCGAGTTCAAAAATAAATTTATTCACCACATGTTCAATCGTGCTGCGACCTAATGCATCGAACCAAATAACACTATCAAGGCGGTTTCTAAATTCAGGTGAGAAGGTTCGGTTAATTACTTCAGTGTTATCTTTATCGTGATCTTGTTCAGTGAAACCAATACTTGGGCGACTCATGTGTTCTGCGCCGGCATTGGTTGTCATTACAATCACGACATTACGAAAATCTGCTTTACGTCCATTATTATCTGTTAACGAACCATGATCCATTACTTGAAGTAACAAATTAAACACATCGGGATGCGCTTTTTCAATTTCATCTAATAACAAAACCGCATGAGGCTGTTTAGTAACAGCTTCAGTTAACAAACCACCTTGGTCAAAACCGACATAGCCTGGTGGTGCACCAATCAAACGCGACACAGTATGACGCTCCATGTATTCCGACATATCAAAACGAATTAATTCAACACCCATAATACGCGCAAGCTGTCGTGTCACTTCTGTTTTACCAACACCGGTTGGTCCGGCAAACAAAAATGCACCAATAGGACGATCTTCGGTACCTAAACCTGAACGCGACATTTTAATTGCCGTTGATAAACTATCGATAGCCTTATCCTGTCCATAGATAACCATCTTCAAATCTTGATCGAGTTTCTTCAGCATATCTTTATCAGAAGAAGAAACTTTCTTCGGTGGGATTCGTGCAATACTTGCCACAACACGTTCAATATCGCCAACACCAATAGTCTTTTTACGTTTTGATGCAGATTGTAACCGTTGATAAGCACCCGCTTCGTCAATCACATCAATCGCTTTATCTGGCAAATGACGATCATTGATATAGCGTTCTGATAGTTCAGCTGCCGCGCGCATGGATTGTTTAGTGTACTTTACGTCATGAAAATCTTCAAAACGTGACTTTAAACCCATCAGAATTTGTACGGCTTCATCAACACTTGGCTCATTTACATCAATTTTCTGGAAGCGTCT
The DNA here is from genome assembly GCA_027078075.1 of Gammaproteobacteria bacterium. GTDB lineage: Bacteria > Pseudomonadota > Gammaproteobacteria > AKS1 > AKS1 > Sulfuriflexus. Next base: position 19,648 of record JALTKP010000089.1, read on the forward strand.
TGCTAAAGCCCGATCTTTTTCAAAAATACCACGATACTCTTGGTATGTAGTAGAACCCATGCATTTGAGCTCACCTGAGGCGAGCATCGGTTTAATTAAATTAGACGCATCCATTACGCCGCCTGATGCTGCACCAGCACCAATAATGGTGTGAATTTCATCAATAAACAAAACTGCATGTGGTTGTTGCTTTAATTGCTTAAGAATACCTTTTAAACGTTTTTCAAAATCGCCGCGGTATTTTGTGCCTGCTAATAATGCGCCCATATCGAGTGAATAAATAACACTCTCGTTTAATACTTCAGGCACTTCACCTTCAACAATCATTAAAGCAAGGCCTTCAGCAATGGCTGTTTTACCAACACCGGCCTCACCAACAAATAACGGATTGTTTTTACGGCGGCGACATAAAATCTGAATTGAACGCTGAACTTCTTGTGAGCGACCAATCAGTGGATCAATCTTTCCTTGCGCCGCCTGTTCATTTAAATTAACCGCATAACTTTCCAGCGGAGATTTTGCTTGTGGTTCTACACTCTCTTCATCAATCTCGGCACTAAACTCTTCTTCGCTATCATCTTCAATTTTAGAAATACCGTGTGAAAGATAATTAACAATATCTAAACGCGTTACGCCAAGTTTATTTAAAAAATAAACCGCTTGTGAATCTGGCTCACTAAAAATAGCCACCAACACATTAGCACCGGTGACTTCTTGTTTGCCGGAAGACTGCACATGAAATACTGCACGCTGCATAACGCGCTGAAAACCTAACGTCGGTTGTGTTTCGCGTTCATCACCTTCAGGAATAAGCGGTGTCGTTTCATCAAGAAAATCGTGTAACTCCGATTGCAGTGTTTGAAAATCAACACCACAGGCACGTAAAACCAATGCCGCATCAGGATTATCTAACAGGGCAAGCAACAAATGCTCGACCGTCATAAATTCGTGTTTTTTATCTCGCGTTTCTTTGTAGGCAAGATTTAGTGTGAATTCGAGCTCTTTACTCAACATAAGTTTTCCTCAACCGTCCTCTTCCATGACGCACTTTAATGGGTGCTGACTTTCCCGCGCATAGCTGTTCACTAATTCAACTTTGGTTTCAGCGACGTCACGACTGTAAACACCACAAACGCCCATTCCCTTAGTATGCACATTTAACATTACCTGAGTCGCTTTTTCACGATTCATGTTAAAAAAGTCTTCCAATATGTGCACCACAAATTCCATTGGCGTGAAATCGTCATTCAGCAGCAACACCTTATACTGTGGTGGCCGCTTTAATTTGGGTTTGGCTTCTTGTAGCGCCAGACCATCATCATCGTTATGTCTTATTTCTTTACTCATAATAGCTCTATCTAACTTCAATTATGCTTCAAAATCCACTGCTTAACACACTCAGTGGTTCTAATATTAATGCTGCTTATCTCTTGATAAAACATCAAGCGCTTGAATACACACACTTTTTACCTGACCTTTGAATAGTTGACTAATTTAATCAGGTTAGTTAAAAAGGATCATAGGTTCCCACTGAACCATTAAAGTGGGGATGAATTTTGTTTAATCAATATGAGGGGTTGAAAATGGCACATGGCACCGTCAAATGGTTTAACAACAGTAAAGGCTATGGGTTTATATCTGATGACGAAGAACACGAAATCTTTGCGCATTTTTCCTGTGTTGAAATGGATGGCTTTAAGACCTTAAGACGCGGTCAACATGTCGAATTTGAGCTTATCGATGGTCCAAAAGGCTTACAAGCGCAACATATTCGACCTGATAATAACGAGACAGCAGAGCCGACAGATACACTGCACTAGGGTCGAGGCGCAAAGGCGCGTTATAATGGCATTTTACAGTACAGTACGATGCCAGAATGTCCTTAAAAACAACTTATTCTTCGCTTAACGCATTTATTACTCGCGATAGTTCTGAGATCCGTGAGCTAATGCACCCT
>JALTKP010000090.1 GCA_027078075.1 Gammaproteobacteria bacterium
CCAAAATTCACTAAAAATAGCTCAAGGAAATTTACACATATTCTCCAGCAAATGGCACAAAGACGCAAAGCAGGATATGATCAGTCCAATCATACCGACTTTTTGAGCTTATGAACTTATTCCGCCTAATTATTATTGCCCTTGCTGTCTGGATTGCCTACCGAATTTGGCAAAACTTCAAAACCAAGGCAAAACAAATACCACCGAAAAATAGCCAACAAGCGATTTCCGACGTCGTCGCCTGTCAGGTCTGTGATATGCATATTCCCGAAAATGAGGCCTTTCGTAAAGGCAACAAAGTCTATTGCTCACAACAACATCTCGATTCTGATAACTAGTAATTAGCCAACCCTGCTCAATCTGGGCTAGTATGAGCCCATGAGTTCTTCAGTCAGCCCTAACAATAATAAATTGGCGACGGTGGATAACATCGAAGCAAACTGGCGCCCATTGCGCTTGTTTAACTTTTATCGTCTAACGCTTTCTGGTTTATTTCTTACTCTTTTTATTACTGCTCAAGATTTTCGCTTACTAGGTAGTGAATATCCTGCTTTATTTCGTTATGCCATCTTAAGTTATGTCAGTTTGAGTATTCTTTATAGCTTCTCAATTAACCAACGCTGGTTACCTTTTAATACTCAACTTAATATTCACGTTATTACCGATATCATCGCTATCACACTATTAATGCATGCCAGCGGTGGTGTTGTCAGTGGCCTTGGTACCTTATTACTCATTAGCGTAGGCAGTGGCAGCTTGCTCACCTCTCGGCGAATTGCTTTACTCTACGGCAGCCTCGCCACTATCGCCGTGCTTGTAGCAGAAAGTTTCGAGTTGCTCCATAGCGCTGAGGCTATCGCCCACTACACACAAACGGGCACACTTGGTGCAACTCTTATTGTTGCAGCACTGTCAACAAACTTCCTTGCCAGACGTAGTGTAGAAAGTGAAGCACTGGCCAAACAACGTAGTCTTGATTTAGCCAACTTAGAACAGTTAAATGACTATATTATCCAACACATGCAAACCGGTATTGTTGTTGTTGATATAAATAGTCATGTGCGACTTATTAATGAGTCCGCGCGCCGATTACTCAATATATCAACACAATCATCTTCAATGCCTCTTTCTGATGTATCTTTAGTATTACAAGATCAATTACAAGTTTGGAAAGAATCATCGTACATACAGCCAATTACGTTCCGCTCATCAAAAACATCCCCTGAAATTCAACCCAAATTTGCTCGTCTAGGTAATGAGAGCACTGAAGGTTTTTTAATTTTTCTGGAAGATACTTCCGCAATGGCACAACGTGCACAGCAACTAAAACTTGCTTCGTTAGGACGCTTAACTGCAAGTATTGCACACGAAATTCGTAACCCACTCGGTGCAATCAGTCATGCCAGTCAATTACTTGGTGAATCGCCTAACCTCGATGCTGGTGATACGCGACTCACGCAAATCATTGGCGATCATACCCAGCGAGTAAATGGCATCATAGAAAATGTCATGCGCCTTAGTCGTCGCGATCGTGCTGAACCAGTATTATTTAATATTCTTGAATGGCTAGACGATTTTGCTGATGACTTTTTTCGAAGTGAACAAATTGATATGGCGGACCTTGAAATAGATCTTGATAGCGAAGAACTTGAAGTCCGCATGGATCCAAGTCAACTGCATCAAGTAGTATGGAACCTTGTTCGCAACGGTTTAAGACACAGTAGTGATTATGGTGGCCAACCAAAAGTTATTTTACGAACAGGCATACCGAGTAATGAGAAAAAACCGTATCTAGATATTATTGATCATGGTCCCGGAATTAGTCCCGAGCAGTCACTGCATATTTTTGAGCCTTTTTATACGACTGAAAGTTCGGGTGTTGGTTTAGGGCTTTACATCGCTCGAGAGCTTTGTGAGGGTAACCAAGCTAGACTAGACTATATTAAACTACCAGAAGAAAAGGGTGGCGGCAGTTGTTTTAGAATTACTTTTGCCGATCCAAGACGTAAACAACAACAAATTGCTTAAATATGGAACGTTACCTTGCCTTAATCGTTGATGATGAACCCGATATTCTCGAATTACTTGAGATGACATTGGCTCGTATGGATATCGATTGCCAAAGTGCAGCCAATCTTACCGATGCTTATAAACTGCTAGAACAACATGATTTTGATCTGTGTTTAACCGATATGCGTCTACCTGATGGTGACGGCATTGATCTAGTTCGTCATATGCAACAACACTATGCCAATATACCCGTCGCGGTTATCACTGCCCACGGTAATATGGAGTTAGCCATTACTGCCCTTAAAGCAGGCGCCTTCGACTTTGTATCTAAACCTGTCGACTTAACGGTATTACGAAACCTTGTCAACACTGCCTTAAAACTCTCTCACAAGACAGCTGCAGGTATATCTACCAAACAAAATGATGCCAAGATAACACCAAGCGATCATGACGATGATGGAGAACAGAAATTACTCGGTAAATCTGAAATCATGGTGAAAACCCGTGCCACCATTAAGAAGCTCGCTCGAAGCCAGGCACCTATCTATATAAGTGGTGAATCAGGCAGCGGTAAAGAGCTAGTCGCACGATTAATTCATGAGCAAGGCCCGCGCGTTGAACAAGCCTTTATTCCTGTTAACTGTGGAGCCATTCCACAAGATCTAATGGAAAGCGAATTTTTTGGTCACAAAAAAGGCAGCTTCACCGGTGCAGTTACCGATAAAGAAGGCCTATTTCAAGCAGCTGATGGCGGCACCTTATTTCTTGATGAAGTGGCAGAACTACCGTTACACATGCAAGTAAAATTATTACGCGCGATTCAGGAAAAATCAGTCAGACCCATTGGCGGCCAACAAGAATTAGCCATAAACGTACGTGTACTCAGCGCCACGCATAAAGATTTAGCTAAATTAGTTGCCGACGGTGGGTTTCGACAAGATCTCTTTTACCGAATCAATGTCATCGAGCTTGGCGTACCTAGCCTTCGCCAACGTACTGATGACATACCCATACTTGCTGAGCATATTTTACAAAAATTAGATGATGGCTCTGAGCATTTAATTAAACTTGGTGACGATGCAATATCATCTCTACAACAATATTCCTTTCCTGGTAACGTTCGCGAACTAGAAAACATCCTCGAGCGTGCCATGACTCTGTGCGAGAGTGACACCATCAATGCAGATGATTTACATCTTCCTGATAACCAATCACTGCCAGAACAAACAGAAACAAATGCATCAAATCCTGTTACATCATCGCCTATTGATATTGATTCAGAAATACCACTTGAAGACTATCTTGGAAATATAGAAAAAGACGCTATTATGCAGGCGCTCGAAAAAACCCGTTACAACAAAACAGCAGCCGCTAAGCTTCTCGGAATAACTTTCCGCGCCCTGCGCTACAAACTTAAAAAGCTCGACTTAGAATAAACAACCAGTATTTTTTCATAAAACGGTTTCAGCATTCATTTTGAGTTAGCCTAACAAAATTCACCGTTACTTATAGAGTACTCAAGCTCCCCCTGTAAAAAAATTTTGAGCCTTAATATCTCCAATGTCAGAGCAAAAGTGACGCTTTACGTCAGATCCTGACTTAATAAGTACGAAGTTATAACCTCTTTTAATAAAAGGTTAAAAATATTACTATTTTCTAATGTTTATTAAAATAATATTTAATTCAAATGCTTATAAATAAAATAAACTGAAATACAGTTATTGCCTACAACTGGCACAACACTTGCTCCTACTCTTTGCAAGGAATGAACTCACACCCTTAGCGGACTGTGAATTTTCAGACCGCTAAACGTAATACACACATACACAAACGGAGAACATAATGAAATCTATCCAAAAGGGTTTTACACTTATCGAATTGATGATCGTTGTGGCGATTATTGGTATTTTGGCATCAATCGCATTACCTGCATACACTGACTACACTATTCGTGCAAAAGTATCTGAAGGTGTAATTATCGCAAGTGGTGCAAAAGCAACGATCGCTGAAAATCTTGCAAACTTACCAGCCGCTAATAGCTGTACAGGTGTTGGCGTTGGCAATGCGGGTGATGGCGGTATTACCACTCTTGCATGTGCATCAGGTGATCCAACAACACTTAGCGTTAGTGTAAATACTGGCATTAATGGTGTTGTCGTTACCTTCGATTTAGTTGGTGACAATACAACAACAGGTACAATTTGGGACTGTAATAATCCAAGTGATGTTCGTTACGTACCAGCAGAATGTCGTGTCTAATAGTTAGTCAATAACACTAACTAAAATTGAAGAGACCGCATTTGCGGTCTCTTTTTTTGCCTGTAATATATCTATAGAATTTACAAAAATAACCGTAAGCTTTATTTAAAACCTAAAATTAATTTATTAATATATAACAAAAGGTTACAGTGTAAATTTAAATTAATTACCCCTAATACGTCATAAGTTCTTGGATAAAATCGTTTTATACACTAATATTTGATGATCTAAACAACAAAAATGCATAATATTTCACAGTAATCTGACTCAAAACTGACTATATTAGTTAAATGGCAACCAGCAACCCACAAATCAACCTCAGCGGCTTAGCACGTCGGCTGGTTAATGATGGCAGTCTTTCTGAGACCGATGCCTCGCTTGCTCACGATCAAGCACTTAAAAATAAAATTCCTTTTGTTACCCATTTAGTTCAAAAGAAATTACTCGATTCACTCACCATAGCCAACGCTGCTTCACATGAATTTGGGGTACCCCTATTCGACATTAGCACCATGGATATGGAAATTGCTGATACCAAGTTAGTTGATGAAAAACTCGTTCGTCAACACCACGCTTTACCTCTTTTTAAACGCGGCAACCGACTCTATGTTGCCGTTTCAGATCCGACCAATCTACAAGGTCTGGATGAAATTAAATTTCATGTTGGAACGAATACAGAAGCGATTCTAGTTGAAGAAGATAAGCTCACCGAAACTATTGATCGTGCCATGGATGCGCAAGATACAACTTTGTCAGATTTGGATGATAGCGATCTTGATGACTTAGAAATCACAGGTGGTGATGAAGCACCAGCTGATGATGGCGGCGATTCTGATGTCGATGACACACCCGTCGTTCGTTTTGTTAACAAAGTACTTCTAGATGCAATTAATAAAGGCGCATCTGATATTCACTTTGAACCATATGAAAAATCATATCGAGTTCGCTTACGTTTAGATGGTGTTTTAACCGAAGTTGCTTCTCCTCCTGTAAACCTAGGCAGTCGCTTGGCAGCGCGTTTAAAAGTAATGTCACGTCTTGATATTTCAGAACGCCGCATACCACAAGATGGGCGCATGAAAATGACGCTCTCAAAAAATCGCTCTATCGATTTTCGTGTAAACACCTGCCCAACTTTATTTGGTGAAAAGATCGTAATGCGTATTCTCGATTCCAGCAGTGCAAAATTAGGAATTGAAGCCCTTGGTTACGAAGATAAACAACGTGAGCTCTACGAAGAAAACCTCGTAAAGCCATATGGCATGATTTTAGTTACTGGACCTACGGGTAGTGGTAAAACAGTATCCCTCTATACTGGTTTGAATATTCTTAATACCGAAGATAGAAATATCTCAACCGCAGAAGATCCTGTTGAAATTAATTTAACCGGTATTAATCAGGTCAATGTAAATAATAAAGTTGGTTTTACTTTTGCCAGTGCTTTGCGTGCTTTCTTACGACAAGATCCAGATATCATCATGGTCGGTGAAATACGTGATTTAGAGACCGCTGAAATTGCTATTAAAGCGGCACAGACCGGTCACTTAGTTTTATCAACACTACATACCAATGATGCACCGCAAACATTAACTCGTTTAGCTAACATGGGCGTTCCTGCTTACAATATTGCATCATCAGTATCGCTCATTATTGCACAACGCTTAGCAAGACGACTTTGCTCTCAATGTAAAAAAACTCAGGATGTTCCTAGTGAAGCATTACTCGAAGAGGGTTTTGCCGAGGATGAAATTGCCAGTGGCCTTAAAATCTATGGACCGGTTGGCTGTGACCAATGTACTAATGGTTACAAAGGTCGTGTCGGTATCTATCAGGTCATGTCCATATCTGAAGACATGGGTCGTATCATTATGGAAGGTGGTAACGCAATGCAACTAGCCGAACAAGCAGACAAGGAAGGAATTGACGATTTACGTAAGTCCGGACTTAAAAAAGTCAAAGATGGTGTTACCAGTATTGAAGAAATTAACCGCGTGAC
>JALTKP010000091.1 GCA_027078075.1 Gammaproteobacteria bacterium
ATTTAGTGGGTGTGGTTTTTGGTATCACTGGCATCATTGGTGTTGTGATGGCATACATTAACCGTGGCGATGCAGAAGATTGGCTTAAAAGCCATTATCAGTTTCAAATTCGGACTTTCTGGATAGGCGCCTTGTATCTTGTTATTGGTGGCTTGTTAAGTATCATTTTAATTGGTTATTTGGTTATTTTATTCTGGATAGTGTGGTTAATTATTCGCTGTATTAAAGGCATGAAGGCATTAGATCAAAGACAAGCACATCCTAACCCTACAGGTTGGATGTTTTAGTCCGATAGCATTTGTATAAGTGACTAGCCGGCGACGCGTGAGTCGTCGGCTATTTTTATGTTTTTTTATTGTGACTTAAATAATGAACGAACAACAATTACTCGTTGAATGCCGTGTTGAAGGTGGTTGCCTCGGTCCAGAGGGTGCAAGCCATGTGGATGATTTTTGCTACTTTGCTGAAACCGAGTTTCAAAATTTTCATCCAGATAAGCTTAGTTGGAAATTTTTACGGCGCCAGAATTCACAACAAGTCGAAGTTGAATATAAGCTTATTGGTAAGAAGCTTTCCCATCAGCAAGCCAGTAAGTATCTAAATGTATTGGGAATTGATATGAGTGAATTTGAATCTGAAATCGATGATAGGTTGATTGTATTGATTGAACGTTACATGGAAGACTAATACCCCCACAATTTATATCCTTACTTCTATAAAGTTTGCTCATAAATCGCCGATAGAATACTAAAATAGTCTGTTATTCCGCATAATTAGGGGAAATATGAACGAGTATTCTATTGAAAGCATCATGTCTACAGATGTTCTGTCCGTGCGTCCGGATTTGTCAGTAATTGAATTATCCACCTTGATGAGCCAACAAAAATATTCCTGTTTACCGGTTGTTGATGCAGGTAAGCCTGTGGGGATTATCACTGAACGTGACATTGTCCGTTTCCTAGCAAAGACCGAAGGTGATCTTTCGTTTATGAGTGAAACACTAGCGTCAGACTTGATGAGCCGGAATTTAATTTTAATACATCAGGAACAATCTTTACTTGATGCTTTGGTGGTGAGTCAGACAAATAAAGTCAGGCATTTACCAGTTGTCGATGAGAAGGGTTTATTAAAAGGGATTGTTACCTACACGGATATCATCAACGTTCAGCGTAATATTCTAGAATCACAAACTGCCATTATAGAACGCAGTATTAAGCATCGTACCGCAGAGTTATTAGAAGCAAATCGGGTTCTGCAAGAAATGAGTTTGGTTGACCCATTGCTTGAGATCGGTAACCGCCGTGCCATGGAAGTTGATGTTGAGTACACCCATGATTTATCACAGCGGTATCAAGATTGTTATGCTATTGCCATGATCGATGTTGATAACTTTAAGTTGTATAACGATCACTATGGGCATCAAGCGGGTGATATTGCATTACAGCGTATTGCTAAATCAATTAAAGAAACGGTGCGTTCTACAGATCGTGTTTATCGCTATGGTGGCGAAGAGATTCTAATTTTACTGCCAAAAACAGACCTCATCGGTGCCAATAAGCTAGCCGAAAGGGTATTAAGGAACTTTGAATCTGAACATATTCCGCATGAAAAAAGTTCTTACGGCATTATAACGGCCAGCTGTGGTTTAGCTATCTATGATAATCAAAAAGTACCCTCTGAAACCAGTTGGCGTGATGTTATCAAGTTAGCTGATATTGCCTTGTATGCAGCAAAAAAATCGGGGCGCAATCGTGTTGAAATGCAACAACTCTGTGCATAGATAAACTCAATGGTTTCTATTCTTAGCTGGTTCTTCCTAATCTCTTAGTCTGTTAGTATCACCCCCATATTTTGGTAACGTAAACGAGATTGGTAACTAATAATGAAATGGCTAGATAAATTACCTTGGTTGATTGTTATTGTGACCGTGGTAACAATGGGATTAGCACCGTATAAGCCTGAACCGCATGTGTGGGAAAAGTTAAATATGTTGATGGCAGGTACCTTAAGTAGACCGCTAGATATTGGTGATTTTTTTCTGCATGTGACCCCTTGGTTGTTGTTGATTCTGAAAACTTTACGTGAGTTTAGTCGCAGTCGTTAATTGACTGATTTACTTGGTTAAATCATAAATAATTATGGATTCTTACTGCTTCAAAGGTTAAAGCTGCCTTCTGATGTGGTATTCTACGCCTCAATAAAACACCTATTTTGACAGTTTCTCGGAGAATCAAGACGTGAGCGAGACAGCAGTAGACTTAACGGACAAGCATTCCTTTAACAAGGAAGAAATACTTCAGTGTGGGCATGGAGAGCTATTTGGTGAAGGTAATGCACAACTACCACTACCACCAATGCTGATGTTTGATCGCATTACCCATATTAGTGATGAAGGTGGCGCTCACGGCAAAGGTCAAATCATTGCCGAACTCGATATCACCCCTGAATTATGGTTCTTCGCTTGTCATTTTGAGGGTGATCCTGTGATGCCAGGTTGTTTAGGGCTAGATTCCATGTGGCAGCTAATTGGTTTCTTCCTTGGCTGGAAAGGTGGGCCGGGTAAAGGTCGTGCTTTGGGTGCGGGTGAAGTGAAATTTACAGGTCAGGTTACGCCAAAGAATAAAAAAGTGACTTATCGTATCGATCTGAAGCGCGTAATTATGCGAAAATTAATTATGGGGATTGCCGATGCCAGCATGGAAGTAGATGGCAAAGAAATTTATACCGCTAAGGATTTGCGAGTAGGCTTATTTACGTCGACTGAACAATTCTAAGAGAGATTTAAATGAAACGTGTAGTCATTACCGGTCTGGGCATTATTTCCAGCATTGGCAATAACGCCAAAGAAGTAACCGAGTCGTTGCGTGAAGGACGTTCGGGAATTGAATTTTCACAAGAGTATGCTGATCTCGGTTTTCGTAGCCATGTGCATGCACCTGTCCATATCGATTTAAAAGAACACATTGATCGTAAGTTATTACGTTTTATGGGTGATGCAGCTGCATTCAATTACATTGCGATGAAGCAAGCTGTTGAAGATTCTGGTTTGCCAGAAGATGATGTTTCCAATGTACGCACCGGTCTTATTATGGGATCTGGTGGCGGTTCAAATGAGAACATTGTTATTGCTACCGATGCCTTACGTGAAAAAGGCTTGAAGAAAATTGGCCCGTACATGGTTACGCGCACCATGGGTAGTACTACCTCAGCATGTTTATCGACAGCATTTAAAATTAAAGGTATTAACTATTCGATTAGTTCAGCCTGTGCAACCAGTGCGCATTGTATTGGTAATGCATTAGAGCAAATCCAGATGGGTAAACAAGATGTAATGTTTGCCGGTGGCGGTGAAGAAGTTCACTGGAGTATGTCTGATTTGTTCGACGCGATGGGTGCGCTCTCTTCAAAATATAATGATGCACCAGAAACAGCATCACGTCCTTATGATGCAACCCGTGATGGTTTTGTGATTGCAGCCGGTGGTGGTTGTGTTGTGCTTGAAGAGTTAGAACACGCTAAAGCTCGTGGTGCAAAAATTTATGCTGAAGTAACCGGCTATGGTGCAACTTCGGATGGTTACAATATGGTAGCGCCATCAGGTGAAGGTGCCGTACGTTGTATGCAACAAGCAATGGCAACGGTCGATACCCCAATTGATTACATCAACGCGCATGGTACCAGTACACCAGCGGGTGATTTGAAAGAATTGGAAGCGGTTAAGGAAGTGTTTGGCGATAATGTGCCAGCGATTAGTTCGACTAAGTCTTTAACGGGTCATGCGTTGGGTGCCGCCGGTGTGAATGAAGCGATTTATTCTTTGTTAATGCAACAAGAAGGGTTTATTAGTGCCACTGCTAATATCACAGAGCTGGATCCTGAAGCAGATGGTGTTCCTATCGTTCGTGAACGTCAGGATGATGTGACGCTTGATACGGTTATGTCGAATAGCTTTGGTTTCGGTGGTACCAATGCCACGCTTATTTTTAGTCGGTACAAAGATTAATTCAGATTCGGTTCAATCACCCTGTGTAAGAAATTGTTGTCTTGATGACAATGATGTCTGCATGGGGTGTTTTCGTCATGTTGATGAAATTGTTTGCTGGGGCAGTGCCAGTAACGATGAGCAACGACAGATTTTACTTAACGCTGATCAGCGTCGGGTTCTTAAGCAGTCATTTTCTACTAGTTAGGTTCACTTATTGGATGAGTGTCGCAATGCTGCCAGCATCTAAGCACTGACACCATTGCTGTGGTTTTAGGTTTTGTGTTTCTAGAATAGGTCTCTGGAACCTATTACGAGAATAGGTCTCTGGAACCTATTACCGTGGAACCTATTACCAGAACCTATTACCGTATTGCTGGTTTAGTTAGGTTCGCAATGCTGCCAGCAGCTAAGCACTGACACTATTGCTGTGGTTTTAGGTTTTGTGTTTCTAGAATAGGTCTCTGGAACCTATTACCCCTGATTCTAATTGTAGGAGTTGGTATCAGTGATTGTGCAGCGCCGAATTACAATTGTCCCGCAGGGCAATTGTTCAGGCGATGTGCAATTGCTGGTACCAGCGACCTCTAATGAATTACTGTTTTACTGTTTTACTGTTTTACTGTGAACCTAAAAAGGTTCACGAAGAACAACTCACCGAAATACGTTGAGCCCAATCAGGTGGTAAGTCGGCATAGTGATTATTCTCAGGTTGTTCATCAAACGGTTTACGTAGTAGTTCAAGTAAACGATCGATTTCAGAATAATCTTTATCGTCTTCTGCTTTACGGATGGCTGCTTCTGCCATGTAGTTGCGTAGAATATATTTAGGGTTCACTTTATTCATTGCGGTGGCACGTTTAGCGTCGGAGGTTGGTTCGTGTTTTAGTCTTGCTGTGTATTGTTTCGCCCACTCATCAAAGGCATCACGCTGAATAAATTGATCGCGCAGTGGTTGGTTGTATTGAGGCTCAATGGTTGAGAACTGACTAAGTTGACGGAATAAAATAGTGTAATCAACTTTGTCTTCTGACATTAAATCTAGTAACTGTTGCGTGATGGGTTGGTCTTCTTCACGTTGCATACTGAACCCAAGTTTACCGCGCATCTGTTTTGAGAATGCGTCGACGAAGGCATGTTGATATTTCTCTAACTCAGTTCGGGCAATATTTGCGGCCTTAGTGCCATCGTCATTAAATAAAGGTAATAGCGCTTGTGCAAGGCAAGTGACGTTAAACAGTCCAATGTTGGGTTGCTTGTCAAAGGCGTAGCGACCTTGATGATCGGAGTGGTTACAAACGAAACCGGGCTCGTAGGCATCTAAAAAACCATAGGGACCATAATCGATGGTAAGCCCTAAAATCGACATATTGTCAGTATTCATAACACCGTGCGAAAAACCAACTGCTTGCCAGCCGGCAATCATTCTTGCGGTGCGTTGGATGACTTCCGCGAGTAAGGCAATATAAGGATTGTCGGCGTTTTTGAGTACGGGATAGTTGGCATCGATGACATAGTCAGCCAGAGTTTTAATATGCTCGAATTGATTGTTGTGATAAAAATATTCAAAGGTTCCGAAGCGGACATGCGAAGGTGAAACACGTAGTAGCATGGCGCCGGGTTCGATTTGTTCGCGGTAGACTTCTTCGTCGCTAGCAATAAGGCAAAGCGCACGACTGCTGGGAATGCCGAGGTTGTGCATGGCTTCACCGCAGAGGTATTCGCGAATGCTTGAGCGCAATACGGCGCGACCGTCAGAACCGCGAGAATATAAGGTGGGGCCACTGCCTTTGATTTGAATATCCCATTTACCATTATGCTCTGTTTCCAATTCGCCGAGCATGATGGCACGGCCGTCACCGAGTCGAGGTACGAATTGCCCGAATTGATGACCGGCATAGCATTGGGCTATCGGCTGCATCGTTGGTAATAGGGTGTGCCCTGAAAATGTCGCGAGGTGTTTTGGGTTTGCGAAATCAATGTCATCGAGTTCGAGTAAGCGAACCATATCTTGATTAAGACTAGCCAGGTGCGCACCGTGAAGCGGTTGAGGTGCTACTGAATCAAAAAACTCGTCGGGTAGACGGGAATAACTATTATTAAATTTCAAATTCTTTAAGGCTGACATACGGTCTATTCATGAGCAAATAAGTCAGGTATTTTAGCTTGAAATAAGGGGCTTGGGGGTGCTTATTTATCAGTTCGCAGTGGTTTGAACAGGTATTCAAGACCGTTGACCTTGATTTCATGGACAATTTTAAGCATTTC
>JALTKP010000092.1 GCA_027078075.1 Gammaproteobacteria bacterium
AAGGAATACGCGAGGCTATTGTAGAACCGGAACAGAAAAAGTCAGCCAAAATAAAATATGCCTATATTGCTGCGGCAATGGTAGTAGCGGTGACAGTTTTGTTGCTGATGGTACCGAACCAGCGTGATAGGCATATTAAAACAGCACAGCAACTTGATGCTCAGGCTGATTATGTAAATGCTTTAAACAGTATTGAGACAGAACTTCGCAATAATCCGGCTGATAGCGAATTAAGAATGTTAGGGTTAAAATTTGCGCGTGCACATATTAAAAAACTGGTTCAGCAAGGAGCGATAAGACCCGCGTATGAATGGCTGGAAACAGCATTAAAACAACGTAGTTATTTAGAAAGCCTACGCCCTCAATTAGCGGTTCTGGAAGCACGGATACTGGTAAAAGATGATCCGCGTGGTAACCAGTTCACATCATTTTACGCCTTGGCAGAACGTTATCCGACAAATACAGAAGCCCTGTATACGGCAGCTAAATTACTAGAAGCAAGTAAGTATTTTACCTATATGACGGTATGGTTATATAAAAAAGCACTGGATCGTGGTGGCTATAAAGGCGATGTATCCATTTTTGAACACAGCGTAAAAGTATTGGCGAATGTCAGACATTATGCTTCATTAAAAGCAGCTCATGATATTATTGAGCAATACTTCCCGCAGCGTGCAGTGAAATGGAGTCAGTCGGCATTGGAAGAAGGCAGCGCAGCTGAAATCAAGCATGCATACCAGACACTTAAGAACTTGAAGAACCCGGTTGTTGAGTCAGATTATTATCAGGCGTTGAATAATCTTGTGCAAGGTAAACAGCTTGATACAGGCTTTAAGATTCTTGCAGCAATAAATGATCCGAAACGGCGACAACATATTCTCAAGATTCATCAGGAGCTGGTTGATACATATCCGAGGTTTTTTATGTACGAGAATATAAAAGATGCTATTGAGGTAAATCGTAAGAAATTGATTTCTGCCTGGAAAATATCCTGATAATGAAAACATTATTTGAATAACAGAAAAACAATAATACCACCAAGAATAAAAGAAACACTTTTCCAGAATAATAACGGGTTACGTTCCATTAATGGTGGACGGGTTTTATTAATAAATTGTTTGTTAGGATGACGCAGGTCATAGATGAATTCAGAAAGTTCCTCATAACGTTTATAAGGGTTGGGGTTCAATGCCTTTCTAAGCGTTTCATCAATCCATGCCGGTATCTCACGCTCGTCATCAAGAACTGAATGGTAATATAATTTTCGTTGAGCCGCTTTAGTCCGCGACTTTGCCACGTTGGTGCCATAAGGAAGCCTGCCTGATAACATTTGATAGGTTATAACAGCAAGTGAAAACATATCTGAGCGGTGAGTACCGCTTTCACCTAAAAAATATTCCGGGGCGGTATATTGGGCAGTTCCGAGAATATCATTACGTTCAGTGGATGTTGTTATTTCCTGGATTCCGGCGACACGGGTTGAACCAAAATCAATAATTTTCACCGTTCCGGTATTATCAATCATTATATTGGCAGGTCGCAGATCCTGATGTAGCATTTCCATTCGGTGAAATGCCAATAAGCCTTTGGAAATTTGCTCAACGATACCTCGAACTGTTTCAATATCGGGTTTGGGGTTATCAATCATCCATTGAGATAAGGTTTTACCGTCAATAAACTCGGTCACAATATAAAGATAATTGCGCTTTCTTATTTGTGTACAGGGTTTTAAAACATGTGCATTTTTAATTCGACGAGCAATCCACTCTTCCATCAGAAGCCGTTCAATATAGGCAGGATCATCACGCAGATCAATCGATGGGGTTTTTATAATAACTTGTCGTTCAGTTTCATTATCAACCGCCAGATAAATATGGCTGCGGCTGGTGGCATGCACTTCACGGATTATTTTGTAGCCATCAAAGTTGGATCTTGCTTCTAATACAGGTGGAAAAGGCAATTCATTGAGTTTCTGATATATTTCTGTGGCGCTTTGACCGGGTAAACTATCAATCTTGATAATTTGTACGGTAAGATTATCATCACTTCCTTGTCGGTGTGCTTCGCTCACCAGTTCTTGTGCAACGTGATCCAGGTTGGTTTTATTTTTATTGATTGCTTCAATTATAAAATCACTATCAATAAATTCATAAATACCATCTGTTGCAAGTAAAAATATATCATTTTCCTCTGCCGCGAGTGATTGATAATCAATATCCATTTGCTGGTTCATGCCCAGGGCGCGGCTTAAATAGCTTTTGTCAGTCGAAACCCATACACGATGATCGTCAGTTAATTGTTGCAGCGTATTATTGCGTAAGTGGTAAACACGCGAGTCACCAACATGCAGTATATGCGCAGTGGTGGATTTGAGTATGAGTGCACTGAACGTGCAGACATAACCTTTATCCTTATTAAAGCGGTGATGACTCTGTTGTGTCTGTGAATAGAGCCATGAGTTGGTTGCCAGTAAGACACGTTCAGCAGATTTCCTTACCGACCAGGTTTCCGAGGTGCAAAAATAATCTTCTAAAAATCCGTTAACCGCTGCTTTGCTTGCAATATCACTCACATCACTACTGCTGATTCCATCAGCGAGTGCAATGGCAATGCCTTTAGCCGTTAGAATAGGATCTTTAGGTATCGAGACACCATAAAAATCCTGATTAATCTGCTTACGCCCTTTATCGGAATGTTGACCTACGGATATTTTTAATTGATTGGACATTTTAGATATCGATATAGCCTGTGTCATCCTGGCTCATAAATTTAGCATTTAGTGAGAAAGATTAATACGACCAGGAGAAGTAACGTCAGCCTCCCTGTGGAGGCTGACGTTTTGCCTTATTATAAAGAGCGGCTTGGGCTGGTTCTTACGTGGGTGTAATACAGTGGTAGTCCAACTAACACAATACCGCCTACCAAATTACCCAGTACGGTTGGAATCTCATTCCACAGGAAATAATCCATAATAGTAAAATCACCACCCATTATCATCGCGAATGGGAATAAAAACATATTAACAATTGAGTGCTCAAATCCCATGAAGAAGAACAGCATAATTGGCATCCACATCGCCATCATTTTTCCGCTTGCCGAGGTTGAAATCATTGCCCCTACCACACCCATTGATACCATCCAGTTGCATAACATGCCGCGGATGAAAATGGTAAACCAACCATCGATTCCATGTGACTTATAGCCAATGGTTCTTGCTTCACCAATACTACCTACTTTTGTGGCAAGTACACCGCCATCGACGCTATAGCCATAAGTGAGGATAAACGACATCATGAAAGCAACGGCAAGTGCACCGGCAAAGTTACCAAGAAAAACAAGCCCCCAGTTTCGCAGTACCTGGTTGACGGTAACACCGGGTCTTTTATCAAACAGGGCAAGAGGAACGAGGGTAAAAACCCCGGTGAGTAAGTCGAATTTCATCAGATAGAGCATGATAAAACCAACCGGGAAAAGTATTGCGCCAACGAGAGGAGAGCCGGTTTTAATAGCAACGCTGATGGCAAATATGGCGGCAAGTGCAAGAATGGCACCCGCCATGAAAGCACGAATTAGAGTGTCCTTTGCAGACATATAAATCTTGGATTCTCCTGCATCCACCATTTTTGTCACAAATTCTGTCGGTTCTAAATAAGACATTATTCTTTCCTCTCTAAGCCAATGTGGTTAAAATTTTAATATTTGTAGGGGTATTTGCAATAACAATGCCATCTGAACGGATATTATCTATCTTATTGTTATTATTATCATTTATATAGAGAGAATAGCGAGCATTGGTTTGTAAACGGCAGTCAGGCACTATTTTGGTGCGGTTAAAGATCAAGTTGGTGCGGGATTTTCTAACGAGTTCGACACGATAAAGGATAAGCTGCCAGCTTGTGTTGATATATGGAAATGTAATGAAGCGCGTATTAATTATTGGTTATGTTTGGCCGGAGCCCAATTCCTCGGCAGCGGGCAGTCATATGATGTCATTGTTGCGATTATTCAGGCAACAAGATTGGCAGGTTGAATTTGCCAGTCCGGCACAGACCAGTGAACACATGATTGATTTGGCAAAGGAAGGAATATCCACTAAGTCGATTGAATTAAACAGCGATAGTTTTGATGAATACCTTATGGCTTATCAGCCCGATATGGTGATGTTTGATCGGTTTATGATGGAAGAACAATTTGCATGGCGGGTAGAGAAGAATTGCCCTCAGGCATTGAGAATATTGGATACGGAAGATTTACAATGTTTACGTCATGCACGACAGCAGGCTTACAAATCTAAGCGTGAGATGTCGAAAAATGATTTATACAGTGATATTGCTAAACGTGAAATTGCCGCCATATTACGCAGTGATATTTCACTGATTATTTCCAGTGTTGAAATGGATTTATTAATAAACACATTCAAGATCGATGAGCCATTATTACATCACCTGCCTTTTATGGTTGATGTATCAGGTTTAGCGAAATGCACAAAATCATTTGCTGAGCGAAAACATTTTGTCAGTATTGGTAATTTCAGGCATGCGCCAAATTGGGATGCAGTGTTGCAGCTGCAAAAGATATGGCCGGCAATAAGACAACAGATCCCCACAGCTGAATTACATATCTATGGTGCCTATCCACCACCTAAAGCAAGTGCATTGAATAATCCAAAAACAGGGTTTTTAATTAAAGGCTGGGCGGAAAATGCACGTGATGTAATAGAAGCTTCTCGTGTCTGTTTGGCACCCTTGCAATTTGGTGCAGGGATAAAAGGGAAATTGCTCGATGCAATGATGACACAAACACCGAGTGTGACAACATCAATAGGCGCAGAAGGAATGTGTCTGGGAAACCAATGGCCGGGAGTTATAACTGATGATATGAATGAATTTACAGAGGCTGCCATAGAGCTGTATAACAATGAGAACGCCTGGTTACGTGCTCAATCGCTTTGCCTGGATGTGGTGGTGGAAAATTACAATAGTGAACGGCTTGGAAATGATTTAATAGAAAAAATAGCCAATGTAAATAATAACCTTGAACAGCAGCGTTTAAATAATTTTACTGGCGCAATGCTTCGGCACCACTCAATGTCCAGCACAAAATATATGTCACAGTGGATAGCGGCGAAGAACGCAAAAGAATAAAGCCACGCTGCAAAATTCTGCTATAGATGCGGTGTATGCCCGTTATCCGGTGAATCTTTCCGGTGTACACCGTACGTTGCATCAATATGAAATGCCGGATCAAGTGTGAAGGTAGGTTCCGGTGCAGCGACTGCGGGTTCATCCATTTCAACACCTGAGACGGATGTATTGCCACCATTTGCGCCATCTGTTGCACCAGAACTTGCGACAACGAGAGTGATCATTGGCTCAGTCACCGAGATAGTTGTTGGTGCAATATCCGTGGTATTAACAGTGTTCAGTGTTGCACCTGAATTTGCTGTTGCGAATCCGTTGCTATCGGGAGTACTGAATTGTGGTTGTACTGATGCGGCAATATTATTATCCGGTTTGTCAGTTGTAACAGATTGAGCACTTGTCGCCAGATTGGTAACTAATTGCTGCCCACCATTCTCTAGAATAGTGCCAGGAAAGAAATTAAAGCTGCCGCTAATAATTTTAATTTTAGACACACCGGGAGCCGGTGTGGTGCTAAATTTAACAATTTCAGCTTTTGTATCTGGACCGAGCGTTAACATACTTTCATCATCAAACAAGATGGTTAAATTACCATTTTTACCCGTGCTGATAACGTCACCTTCATTAATACCAGCATTGGCTTCAAATGCGCCCTTGTCCGCAGAACTAGCATCAACCGCAATGGCTACAATGCCAACATCAGCATTGACGGTGAAAGGTATTAAGCATACCAGAGCGACGAATAAGCCCAGTCGGGATTTAAGGTTTAGAAACAAATGCATAGAATCGTTCTCGTGTTCGATTAAAAAATATCCATAAGTATTTGTTATATCGTCCACTGATACTGTCTTTTATAGGATAGATTTATAGGATAGATTTATAGGATGACTTATCAAGGTAAATAGTTGGCATTATCATCCCTATAAACCAAATGGTTATTGTGGTTTAATTGAGCAGTAAGTATTTGTTTTATCAGTGTTATTAACATGAGAGTATAGGCTCAGGATTCAGCAATGGAAAAAAACATGATCAAT
>JALTKP010000093.1 GCA_027078075.1 Gammaproteobacteria bacterium
CGCATAAGCGATCAATCAATTTTTAGATAATCTCAATTTTAAGTATTTCATTCTCATTAGACACTTTAAGATTGGTAATTGAAGATATTGATTTTTGTATTGACTCAATATAATACTCTATCATAGAACAGCCATGTTCATAGTGCTTATAGATTTCAACAGAAGCAAGATCATCAAAATTCAACGGTGACTTTACGTCTTCACTAAAACCATTCTCATGAATTTCTTCACTGCTAGGCACTAACATCCAGTAAAAACCATAGCCCTCTTTCAAAGTCCATTTTACCATTGCGTCATAATCAGAGATTACTTGTAAGGTTTCTTGCCAATTACTCATTTTCACTTCACTATTGTGCTAAGGAGCGCTCTATAACGCGCCCTGTTCCTTGTTAAAAAACTCGGACAGACCCTGTCCTTATTTGAAAATATTTTTACTTCGCTATTATTACATTATCGACAATGTCTTGCATCAGATTTTAATGCTTTTACCAATTTCCTAACTTTAACTGTTTCCTCATCCTGCCAACGTGACGATTGGTCAGCACGATGTTTTCGTATTACTTTAAAGCGGCAACGCATATTATTTCGTTGATCATATTTTACTTTATTATAAATAACATAGTCATAATTTATTCTTGGGTAAAAAGAAATAATCGTATTACAAGCTTGCCGACTATTTGAATACTCCAGTTGAAAGGCTAGCAACTGATCTCCTCGAACAGGAAGAGGCTTAGCGTCAGCAAGGTAGGGGTTATAAGGTGCTTGTAAGGCAGTTGCCTGCGAGCAATCTCTGCCTTCTTCAAAGAACTTAATCCGCTTGATGTTCTTCATATCAATACGAATAGTCGGCTGAGCTTTATTCTCAGGTGGGTCGTACGTTGTAACACACCCACCCAAAAACAAGCTCAATAACAACCACCATTTCATGATTTTTTATTCGCCACCGACCATCACTGTTACTAATTTATCAGGATGTATGCGACGTTTAAATGCATCCTTGATTTTATCAACCGTAACGGCTTCGACTGTTTCGTTGAAGGTATCAAGATAATCGAGTGGCAAACCATAAAAACCGATCATGGCGATGTATCCAATAATCTTTTTATTGCTATCTACGCGCAAAGCAAAACCGCCGGTAATATTCTGTTTAGAACGTTTTAGTTCTTCTTCAGTGGGTCCATTATCGACATAGTCTTTAATAATATTATTTAACAATGCCAATGCTTCATCAGCTTGCGAATTTTTAGTTTGCAGACCCATTGTAAATGGCCCGTCTTCACGCATTGGTGAGAAATAACTGTATGCACTGTATGCCAAGCCGCGTTGCTCACGTACTTGATCACTCAAACGAGAAACTAAGCCACTACCACCCAAGACATGATTGCCAACATACAGGGTAATGTAATCTGGATCGCCACGACGCATACCAGGCTGACCAACCAATATATGTGTTTGCTGCGATTTGTGTTTAATCAGCTTTGTAATAGGCGCTGCTAATGCTTTTACTTTAGGCAATTTTGGCGCAGCCTGACCTGCCGCCAAACCACTTGTCACCCGTTCTGCTAATTTTCCAGCTTCTGCTCGTGATACTGCTCCCACAATTGCAACTATCGCATTGTTCGCCACGTAATAACGTTTGTGATAATCCATCACGTCCTGACGTGCCATTGCTGTCAAACTTTCTTCTGTACCACTACCGTCAATCGCATATGGGTGGTCTGCATAAAGTTGTTTGTAGTAAGTCTTGCTAGCAATTGAATTAGGACGTTGTTTTGCCACCTTCAAACCGACTAGCATTGCTTTTCGATTACGCTCAAAAGAAGCTTCAGGAAAAGTTGGTTTTGCTACGACGTTACTAAAAAGGTCTATCGCTTTATCCAATATCACTTTGTCACTAAGACTGCGAATACTCACCACAGCCATATCGCGTAGTGATGAACCACCAAACTGCGCGCCGACACCTTCAAATTGTTCAGCAACTTGATCGGCATTTAATGCACCAGTGCCTTCATCAAGTAAACTATTAGTTAATGAAGCAAGACCTGGTTTATCTGCATCTCGTGCGCTGCCCGCATCAAAAACTATGCGTAAATCAACAATGGGTAACTGTGGTGCGTTAACATAAAACACCTTTGCCCCATTTTTTGTTTGCCATTGCTCAATCTTTGGACCAGCAAAACTAATGTTACTGATTACTAGCAAACTCAGAAGCACCAAAAATTTATTTCGCATGATCAGCCCCTGATTCTTTATTCGCCACAAGTTTCTTCATTTCTTTTTTTGCATTTATTGGGTCAAGTATTGCCACCGTAAGCCCTTCATCAATTAAATATTTTTTAGCTACTGCTTGAATTTGTTCAGGTGTTACTGCGCGAATACCATTCACATATTCATCTAACTGTTTATGGTTCAAACCAACCGTTTCCAAGGTGCCGATTTGCATACCTTGATAAAATACTGAATCAAGTTCATACACTTTCGAGGCAACGACTTGTGCCTTAATTCGATCTAATTCATCTTGCGTAGCAAGTGTCGTATGCAAACGCTTCACTTGATCACGGAGTTCTTTTTCAAGTTCTTCAATCGTATGCCCTGTTGAAGGACGACCATCAAACAAGAACAAGTTATCAATGCGGTCATACATGTCATAACCGGCGCCTGCCGATACCGCGATTTGTTTACCGCGCACTAATTGTTTCGATAAACGTGCGCTATTACCGCCATCAAGCACCCCTGCCATAACTTCAAGTGCATAAACTTCTGCTGGATCTTTTGCTGTCGTCAACACAGGCACTTTATAGCCCATTAACAGGTAAGGTACTTCCTCCTCTGCACGGACTTTAATACGACGTTCACCACGTTGTTTGGTTTCACGTTGTGGTTTAACTGGTTTGATTTTTACATTTGGAATAACACCAAAATATTTCTTTGCCAAACGATAAACATGATCCGCCTTCACATCACCGACAATCACCAATGTCGCATTCGAAGGTGAGTACCAGCGTTTATACCAGTGTTGTAAGTCAGATAGCTCCATACTTTCCAAATCATCCATCCAACCAATCACTGGGTGGTGGTAAGGACTTGTCTGAAAAGCAGTTGCAATAAATTGTTCGTAAGTTAAAGACGTTGGCTTGTCTTCAGTACGTAAACGACGCTCTTCTTTCACCACATTTACTTCTTTTACAAAATCTTCCTCTCGCAGTGACAAATTATGCATCCGATCCGCTTCAAGACGCATGCTCACTTCTAGCCGATCTTTATGCAGGGTTTGAAAATAGGCAGTGTAATCTTTACCGGTAAAAGCATTCTCGCGACCACCATTGGCGGCGATGATTTTAGAAAATTCATTCGGCCCCAAGCTCTTGGTGCCCTTAAACATCATATGTTCTAACACATGAGAAACACCGGTGATGCCATTGTATTCGTAACTTGAACCAACCTTATACCAAATCTGTGATACCACCACGGGTGCTCGATGATCTTCTTTAACCAGAATTTTCAGACCGTTATCCAGTACATATTGTCTGACATCCGACACACCATCGCGGTGTTTTGCCTGTGCTGGTAGCACAACGCTTGCCGCCAGTGTCACCGACACGAGTAATATTGATGCTAAACGCATGTTTTTGTTGCTCCCGTTAAAATATTTTTTCAGCTGGCGCGCCACAATGTTAGGATAGCGCCGCACTAAGTATGAATTATCTTATTATCCTCTGCGAGTCTAAGACAGTTGTAAAGTATGTTTGGTTTCGGAAAAAACAACAAAACCTCTAAAACAGATAGCGTCGACGCTGTTGAAGAAAAACCCATGGGCTTGTTTGCACGCTTAAAACAGGGGTTAAGTAAAACTCGCAGCAGTTTTGGCGGTGCTATTGCCGATCTTGTCGTTGGTAAAAAAGCCATTGACGATGATCTCCTCGAAGAGCTTGAAACCCAATTATTGCTCGCAGATGTCGGTATTGAAGCCACCAGCCAAATTATCAGTGACTTAACTGATCGCCTTGCTCGCAAACAGCTTGCTGATAGTGACGCACTTCTAGCCGCTTTACGTGAAGATCTCGCGGCGATGCTAGAACCCAGCAGTATTCCCTTAGATATCCCTAAATCTGACTCACCGTTCGTTATTCTTGTTGTTGGCGTCAATGGGGTCGGCAAAACCACCAGTATTGGTAAACTCGCCAAACAATTACAAAATGAAGGTCGTTCAGTCATGCTCGCCGCCGGCGATACTTTCCGCGCCGCTGCCGTTGAGCAGTTAGAAGTTTGGGGTGAACGCAATAATATTCCTGTGGTTGCCCAGCATACCGGTGCCGATGCCGCCTCAGTGATCTTTGATGCACTGCAATCCGCGCAAGCCAAAAATGTGGATGTTTTAATCGCCGATACCGCAGGTCGTCTACATAATAAAGACAACCTGATGGAAGAATTAGCCAAGATTAAGCGTGTTTTAGGCAAAATTGATACCGCAGCCCCGCATGAAGTGCTGATCGTACTCGATGCCACCACGGGGCAAAACGCGCTGGCTCAAACCGAACAGTTTAATAAAATTATTGGCTTAACCGGTGTTGCCCTAACTAAATTGGATGGCACAGCGAAAGGTGGCATTATCTTTTCCATTGCTAATAAAACCAAGCTACCTATTCGCTTTATCGGTGTAGGTGAAGGGATTGACGATTTACGTGCTTTTGACGCAAAGGATTTCATCGAAGCTCTGTTTTAAGCCCTGCGTTCGTGCCACAATGCTAACCATAATAAGTACAAACGCCGTACAGCAAGCACACAAATGATTGAATTTCATAATGTTAGTAAACGCTACCCCGGTAGCTGCGATGCCTTAAGTCAGGTGAGCTTTAAGCTTGCCGGTGGCGAGATGGCATTTCTCACCGGACATTCTGGCGCAGGTAAAAGTACCCTGCTAAAACTCATTGCTGTGTTAATTCGACCGACCAATGGTCAGGTTTTGATTAACAACGAAAATATTGGGCACATCAGCCGCCGCCGCATCCCTTATGTACGCCGTAACGTCGGTATCATTTTTCAGGATCATAAACTGCTATTTGATCGTACCGTATTTGATAATGTCGCTTTACCACTGGTTATTTCAGGTTTACCGCATCGTGAAATTGGACGCCGTGTTCGCGCCTCACTGGATAAAGTCGGTTTACTGAACAAAGAAAAATCCTTGCCGATCACCTTATCAGGTGGACAACAACAACGTGTTGGTATTGCACGTGCGGTAGTAAATAAACCACCTATTCTGCTTGCCGATGAGCCCACTGGTAATCTTGATCCCGAATTATCTCGTGAAATTATGGAATTGTTTGAGCAGTTCCAACAAGTCGGTGTCAGTGTATTAATTGCCAGCCATGATTTAGATTTAATCAGCCAAATGGGACACAAAGTACTAACGCTCGATGAAGGCAGAATGACCGCGGGTGGCATGCATAATGCTCCTCAGGACAAGCTAAGATGATCTCTCCTAGCGTTTACATAGCCCGCCACATGCAGGTAATGCTGGCGACGCTGGGCGAAATGATTCGTTCCCCCATGTCTAACCTGATGACCATTGCGGTGATGGGTATTGCTTTAGCCCTCCCAACTGGTTTACATGTGATTCTCAAGAATGTTCAACAGGTCACAGCGCAATGGGATGGTGCTGCACAAATATCCCTATTTCTGAAACCTTCGGTAACGGATAAACAAGCTGACCAACTCGCTAATATTTTGCGGAAACGCCAGGATATTAAATCGGTTACTCACATCACCCGCAGCGAAGCACTCAAAGAATTTAGAGAAAACTCCGGCTTTGGTGAAGCACTCGAGGCACTTGAAGATAATCCCTTCCCTGCTGTCATTGTTGTGTTTCCAACAGAGCAATCTGACAACCTACTAACGGTACAGACGATGCTCGCCAGTTTTAAGCAACGACCTGAAGTTGAACTGGCACAATTGGATATGCAGTGGTTAAAACGCCTCTATGCCATTATGGACTTCGGGCGACGCGGGATCTGGGTGCTTGCCGCGATGCTTTCGCTGTCTGTGTTGCTAGTTGTTGGCAACACTATCCGATTAGCAATTCAGAACCGTCGTGATGAAATTGAAATTATTAAGTTAATTGGTGGTACCGATGCCTTTATTAGGCGCCCATTTCTCTACACAGGCTTCTGGTATGGGCTCAGTGGCGGCATTCTTAGTTGGTTACTGGTTACCCTCTCGATTTGGCTACTTAGCGGCCCTGTAAGCCAACTAGCGACACTATATGATAGTAACTACTCACTCTCTTCCTTAGACTTTTCTGGTAGCCTCATCTTGCTTGGATTGAGCATTTTCCTTGGCTTAGCCGG
This sequence comes from Gammaproteobacteria bacterium, assembly GCA_027078075.1. Taxonomy (GTDB): domain Bacteria; phylum Pseudomonadota; class Gammaproteobacteria; order AKS1; family AKS1; genus Sulfuriflexus. Next base: position 6,348 of record JALTKP010000093.1, read on the forward strand.
CTCATGGATAGCCGTTAGTCGTCATTTAGACGCCATTGAGCCAGATTAGATAAAAAACCCCAATAAATTACACAAAATACATTGCGAAATTCCGATTCAGTGCCACACTGTTAATCATTAGAAATAAATACAAATCTTATAAGAAATGACTAATAACGCGTGTATGGATACACGGGTGGGGAAAAGGAACAATGCAACAACGCCAAACCAGCATCATGATCGTTGATGGTTCTGAGGTCTCTCGAACTATTATCGCTCGAATCCTTAAGAACGAAATTGAAAACGTCAATATTACTTCCTGTTCATCTGCAGCCGATGCCTTACAACGCCTCGGTAATTGGGAACGATTTGACCTCATCACGACGTCACTCATGCTGCCCGATATGGACGGTCTGGATCTTTGTACTCGTATTCGTTCTTCAGAAAGACACCACTACACGCCGGTTATTGTTGTATCCGGTGATGCAGATAGCCGCCTGTTACGTGAAGGTTTTGCTGCCGGTGTCACTGATTATTTTGATAAATCCAGTGGCTATAAGGCCTTTGTCGATTTCATTAAATCGTTCTTACAACGTAATTCTGGTTTAGTCGGCAAAATTCTCTATGTTGAAGATAGCCCTACTGCGGCTGCGATCACCATCCGAATTATGGAGAAACACGGCCTAAAAGTAGTTCATGTCACCCATGCTGAGCAAGCATTGGAATTACTCGAAGGGGTTGCCAATGGCTGGGGCAGTGATGACGATGGCTTTGATATTATTGTCACCGACTTTTTCCTCAAAGGTAAGCTCACCGGTGGTGATTTACTGCATGCCATTCGTACCCGATTCCATTATTCGCAGCAGGAAATGCCAGTATTAGTTATTACCGTCACCGATAATCAACAGAAACAGGCTGAAGTTTTTCATGCCGGTGCCAATGATTTTGTACAGAAACCGATTTATGAAGAAATTTTCATTGCCCGAATTCGCTCTTTACTGCTAATTAAGCAGCAATTTATTGCCCTCAAACATCAAACTGATGAGATGAGTCGACTTGCAACTACCGACAGTTTAACCGGCGTTAGAAGTAAGCGATTCCTGCTTGATAATGGCAATAAACTGCTAAATAAAGAGGCTAATAAACCTGTTTCAGCGATGATCATGGACATTGATCACTTTAAAAAGATCAATGATCAACTCGGGCATTTAACTGGTGATCACGTACTGGCGGGGATTGGTGCACAGCTCAATGAAAGTTTCCCTGATGATATGGTGGTGCGTTTTGGTGGTGAAGAATTTTCCATCATTATGACAAATATAACGGCGGCAAAAGCAGCTGAACAAGCAGAAAAACTCCGAATCTCAATTGAACAGCTTAACCCAGCAAATGTTGGTGTCACCTTCAGCATCGGCGTTGCCTGCAGTAATGACCATCCAGATGCCGATATCACTAAGCTGCTGTCTTTAGCTGATAAAGCGCTTTATACCGCCAAAGAGCATGGTCGTAACCGAGTCTACATTGCAACGAAACAAGGTCCAGAGGCCTTAAATGCCCCTCAAATGAGTCAATAACCCTTTGATTTAGAAGTTTTTTAGCTTATTTTTCTGCATTTCTTGGGAACTTATACTATTATTGGCACTCTCACTATGTGAGTGCTAATATAAGCATATCCGAATATATCGCCCAACACATTTTGCGAGGATGAAAATCATGGATAACACCATGCAATTACAATTAGCTGTCCCGACTGGCAACATCTCGGGTTACATTACTACTGCTAACAGCGTTCCTATGTTGACCGCTGAAGAAGAGCGCGCGCTTGCCATCGACTTGCAAGAAAATGGCAACGTAGAAGCAGCACGTAAACTCATTCTTCCACATCTGCGTTTCGTTATTCACGTTGCGCGCGGCTACTCCGGTTATGGACTCAACATCGCTGATCTTATTCAGGAAGGTAACATCGGCCTGATGAAAGCAGTGAAGCGTTTTGATCCAAGCGTTGGCGTACGTCTGGTTTCTTTTGCTGTGCACTGGATCCGCGCTGAAATGCACGAGTACATTTTGAAAAATTGGCGCATCGTTAAAGTTGCGACTACTAAGGCTCAACGAAAATTATTCTTTAACTTACGTAAGAATAAAAAGCGCCTTGGCTGGTTCACTAATGATGAAGTACAAACTGTTGCCAATGAACTCGGTGTAAAACCAGAAACTGTACTGGAAATGGAAACACGTTTATCAAGTCGTGACATGGCATTTGATGGTTACGCTAATGATGATGATGATAGTTTCTTCGTTGCACCATCACAGTTTCTTGAAGACACAAGTGATGAACCTTCAAAGGTGCTCGAAGCGGCTGACTGGAGTGACCATAACAACGCTCGTTTAGCGACGGCTTTAGAAACTCTAGACGATCGTAGTCGTGACATTCTTAATAGTCGCTGGCTCAGTGAGAAAAAACTGACCCTGCATGATCTAGCCGGCCGTTACGGTATTTCTGCTGAACGAGTTCGTCAATTAGAGAAAGCAGCTATGCAGAAAATGCGCACTGCTTTAATGGATTAAAATTTAGTCTGCATTAACAAAAAAGGCTCCTATCGGAGCCTTTTTTGTTATCGGTTCTTAGTAAAGTCAGGACATTTTACTAAGAACATATAAAGAAAATTTACTTCCCTTACCTAACTCGCTTTTAACAACAAGTTTGCCACCCATCGAATCAATAAGCTGCTTACTGATTGCTAAACCGACACCACTACCTTCAACGCCACTACGAGCAGTAGAGCGATGAAAAATATCAAAAATAACCTTCTGTTGTTCTTCTGATATACCATCACCTGAGTCTATTACATTTAATATACAATATTTGTTACCACTTTTTTCTGTGTTAATTATAACGGTACTATTTTCTGAATTATATTTAATGGCATTTGATAATAGATTAATTAATATTTGCTTAAATGAGCGTTTATCAATTAATACTGTACAAACAGAACCTTCAGGTATCTGATTATCTATCTTAATATTTCTTTGATCTGCAAGAATCATTACCAATGCAATACACTCACAAACAATCTCTGATAAGACTACTTGTTCTACTTCTAACTCATACTTACCGGCTTCAATTCGTGCTACATCTAACAGGTCATTAATCAGATCGAGTAAATGCCCACCGGCGTGAAGGATTTCACCTATAAATTCTTTTTGTTGAGTTTGATCCATTTTCTCAGATTTATATTCAATTAACTGGGCGTAACCAAGAATCGCATTCATTGGCGTTCTAAGTTCATGACTCATTCTGGAAAGAAAATCTGATTTTGCCAAATTTGCTTTATCTGCTTCATTTTTAGCGTGTGATAAATCGACTGTACGCGTCAAGACCCTTTGCTCAAGTCGTCGATTAAGTACGATTATATAACTTACAACACCAAACATTATTAAAAATAGAATCGATACAACTACTGCCTCAAATCTATATTTACTATTAATGAGTTCAAAAAAATTCAAATTATAATTTACATAAGGCCCGACTCGTAATTCTTTCATTAATTCATGTACTGGCCCATAGTCTTCTGGGACAGTCCAGCCAACATACTGCCCGACTATTGCTGCCTGCTGTGAGCTATCAATAGCTAATAAAGCCAGAGCTACTTTTTTAGATAAATCTTCAGATGTTCTTTTCATTTTAGAAAATGCCCACTCTGGATAAAGCGGGGTACTATGATAGAAGGGGAAATCTGCTGTCTGTTTCTGATTGATTATTTTAAAATCTTTAATATTTATATTTTTTTCCGCCGTAAACTTCTCCAGCATATCTGTACGGACTATTCCCACATCGGCTGCCCGCGCAATAACAAGTTCGATAACATCATATTGAATACCGCCACTAAAATTTATTTGCTTAAATTCGTCTACAGTTACGCCATTATTTAATATTTCTCTTAAGGCTACTCGCCAACCACCAAATGCCCTTTCTGATACAGCGACAACAACTTTATCCTTAAGATCTAAAATGTCGTTAATGTCATTACGATCTTCTAAAGTAAAAATAACAGAGCCAAAACGAGTATATGGTTTTCCTTGCCGCTTATTTTTTAATGTCACAATGGCAGTTGCACCAAAACGTATTTGCATTTCTACGAACGATGACGGGTTAGTTAATATAAAATCAAACTTATTCTCCTCTACTGCCTGCATAAGCTCACCGAGCCCAACAACTGGTTGGAGGACGAATTTATGACCAGGAATAGTTTTAGTTAAATAATCAGCTGTGGCTTGCCACTTAAGAAGTGCTTTAGAAACACCATTATGTGCACGAATACCTATCGTAATAGTGTCAGCACTGGAATATATCGGGGAAGTAATCAATACCCATAAGAATATTAATTTTTTAGAAGAATACATGAGAGAGTATATCGACCATTCTCTAGTAGTTATTAGCATTTAAAATTAAGTTAAAGAGTAAGTCTAATGTTCACTGTAATATCTGATTATAAATATTCAGACTATTACGAATACCTGCCGCATACGCAAATCTTTCATTTAATTTAAAATCAAGATCCGCTTCTTTAAGCGTATATTTCTGCTCATTACAATCAAACAAACCAAGGTAAAAAATATCAGGAGTTCTAGTTAATTCATCAATATCCCGAGATAAATCTAATTCAATACTCATCACATTCTTTGCCTTATATTGCTGACATAACTGTTTACTCGTTGTGTGCTCTCCATCTTCTTGAATCACTCTACGCGCAATGTCTTGTTTAGGTAAGTAACGCAATGAACCTTTAGTTACAGTCTCTTTAACTAAGTCTGCAATCGCTTTTGAATATGCATCAACCGTTGTGAATTTAGGTGAATACTCTGAATCGGGTATTGCTAAAACAACTAATACTGTGTCTGCCTGCTTTATAGCAAGAGCTGTATCAGGCGACTTTTCAACTTGAATTGGTTTCAGCTCAACTTTTTCCTCTTCAACCATAACTGTCTCTATTTTATGTATTGATGGAGAGGGTATTTCAATCACCTCATCTTTAACTTCTAACTGCCTAATTCTTAATCTTGCTAATACTGCAAACTGTCCTTGCGGATAAGCCTCAAGATAAGCACTAAAATCAAGAGCATCCTTACTATCTTTAATACTATTCCAGAATACCAATTCATAGGCTGTTTTTGAATCAACACTTCTAGAAGGCGCTATCGTTTGAGACGATGGTACTGGGGGCTTCTCTGCGTAACGAATATTTCGTTTGGCAAATAGAAAATCACCTTCATCATGCCCAGTAGCACGTACATCTGAATATTGAGGCTTCTGAATAGCTGATGAATTCAAAGCAACAGGGCGTTTAATTTGCGTATATAAACTTTCAGCTTCCAATATCGGTTCATTGTTACGACGTAGTGCAGAAATCAATGCTCCTGCAAAAACTGAGTGACCACTACTTCCACCATCATCAACAGGCTCCAGGCCCCCCGAGCTAAGCGCGGTACGGGAAGCCCGTGTAGCCAACTTCTTGTAGTAATCACGTTTATCGCTACCCACATTTAAGCCTGCTGCTGCACTTCGACTCAATGTACCCGAGAAACAACTATCCGAAATAACCAATACATGCTTAGCAACCGTGGCGCGTAAGGTATCCGTAATATCACTATTAGAGATCCATTCTGAACGACGTTTGGGACTGGCTGTAACTGGTAACCAATAACCCTCTCCTGTCGCAGAATCAAGGTGGCCATGACCTGCATAAAAGATAAGTAAATTATCATTTGGTGTTAACTTTTCAACCAACTGATCCAGCGCATCAAGTGTTCCAGCACGGTTCGTATCACGTAACATTGTTACCTTAAAACCATAATCAGATCGTAACAATTTTGCCAATGCATCGGCATCGGCATGAGGGGTTTTTAATGGTGACAACGTTTTGTAATTTTGATTAGAAATGATTAATGCATTATAACGACCTAGATCAAGGCCATAGGGCGTCGCTGCAAACAACGATGTTGCAAAAGACCAGAGCCCAAACAAGGCAGCCACTATTAATATGTTGCGCATCATCCCTTTGCCCCATTCAGCAGAGTAAATATTATAAGCCCACTATGTGCAATATTTACCTGAAAAATACGTTAATATTGCTATATTAAAGGATAAGTATAGCCTGTCAAAGAACCTTAGATACGGCAATAAACAACAAAAACCTTATAAATAGGGAAAACTAATGAAAATCCAGACTATTGCAGCACTTGTTATCTTGCTCAATAGCAGCAGTGTCCTCGCTGACATCGCCCCTGTTGCCATTATTGAGGACATCCAAGGACATGATAGTCAATTATCCTTCATGGATTACGTCAATGAAGGACGTGTTATCAAGCTTGGCGATAGTGGTAAGTTAATTATTGGGTACCTTCGTTCCTGCCGCCGAGAGACAATTACAGGTGGAACCGTTACCGTTGGAATGCTCCAAAGTAAAGTCGTTAAAGGACAATTATTGCGAGAAGATGTTGAGTGCGATGGCGGCAATGCTAATCTTAGCGGACAGGTTGCTGCAACCAGTGGTGCACTGGCTTTTCGAGGTACTACTAAATCGCAAGTCGGCATGCGCCAACCAGAGCTAACAATTTATGGTACATCTCCTGTTATTCGCTTAAAACAAGCCAATGCAGAAATCATAATAGAACGTACCGATAAACGTGGTAAACAATACTCATATAAATTAAAAGGTAAACATATCGACCTTGCCGATAAAAAACTCTCTTTATCACTAGGTGGTACTTATAAAATTGCCGTTAAAGGTGGCAAGAGTAAATCGTTTAAAGTTGATAAATATGCAGAACGGGGAAAAATACCGATTGTTTCACGCCTTATTGACTTATAAAAAATGAATAGCCGCCATATCATCATCACAAGTGCCATTGCACTTGTAGCAAGCTTAATCATGGCGATGCCCTTTACTCAACGTTTAGAAAAAACATCGCTTGATACATTATTCTGGTTACGCTATCAGGTCCAACAAGCACTACCTAGCTTGCAAACTAATAATAAAGCGTCTGAAGTTGTCATTCTCGCTATTGATGAAGAAACCTACCAACAACCTGGTTTTGATGAGGTTCCGCGCGTTATGTGGACACCTCAATACGCTGACGTAATAACTTCAATTATGGAAGGTGGTGCTAGCGTTTTTGGTTTTGATATTGTCCTACCAACCAGTGTCGAATCAAAGTTTAAAGGTTATGATAAACCTTTCCTAAAAACGCTTTATAAATATGGTCGACAAGGAAAACTTGTTCTCGGAAAAGTTCAACACTTTGGAAAACCAGTAAAACCTTATCCTGGTCATAGCTTCGCCGTTGGTAATGCTAAAAATATTCGTCTATTAAATCTTGGCAATAATTCCAGTAATGATGATGGTATCATTCGCGATTTACCTCTTTGGTTTGATCAAGGTAGTCGCATAGATACTTCCATGGCAGTTGAACTTGCTGCGCGTGCACGTAATGAGAAAGTCCAGTACAAAAAAAATCAACCACTGATCATCAGTGGCTATACAGTCCCGGTTACATCTGACAATACAATGTTAATTAATTTTAATACTCAAGCTAATTATATCCCCAGTTATTCACTTGCTGATATTTATGCTTGTAGCAAGAAAGGTGATAGTGATTATTTTAAACGCCACTTCAAAGATAAAATCGTGTTACTTGGTGCTGTGCTTGGTTTAGAAGATAGAAAAAAAGCAGCGTCACATCTTGCTAATTCAAGAGAAGGTCTTATTGTTCCTGAAAGGTGTGCCATCCCTTATGATAAAAACACATATGCCAGTAAAGCGCGACGAGATGATATTTCAGGTGTTTACATCCATGCTCATGCTATTAATAATCTTTTGCAAGGTAATGCTTTAAAAGAAATATCAACGCTAAGCTATACGCTATTATCACTTCCTTTAGCGCTCGCGATTGCTTTCTTTACGCTTTTGTTAACACCTATTCGACTAAGCATTGCTATTTCCATAAGTGTATTACTCTGGGTTGTTCTTGTACTTATCAATTTCAATAATGGACTTGTTTTACCTTTACTCAATCCTATTATTGCCGCAGTAATCACACTCTCTGCCACACTTGGCTTCCGCTTTATTGTCGCTGATAATGATAAACGTATTCTCAAACGTGTTTTTGGTTTATACCTTGAACCTGCGGTTATTGATCAAATGATAAAAGCAGGTGACACGCCGAAGCTTGGTGGTGAAGAACGTGAACTAACCGTATGGTTTTCTGACATAGCTGGCTTCACCAGCATATCTGAAAGCCTTAAACCTCATGAGCTTGTTGAATTTTTAAATCAATATTTTGATGCCATGACCTCTATTGTTAAACAATATGGCGGCTTTGTAGATAAGTATGTTGGTGATGCGATTATTGCTGTATTTGGTGCGCCGCAACATGATCCTGATCATGCCTTACATGCAGTTCAGTCTGCATTAGCTTGCGATAAACGTCTTAAAGAACTTGAAGATAGCTTTAATCTACCGGGAAATTTAAAAGTTTCGGCACGAATTGGCATCAATACAGGCATGATGTTGGTAGGTAATATTGGTTCATCCAATCGCCTTAATTACACCATTATGGGTGATGCGGTAAACCTTGCTGCACGTCTTGAAGGTGTTAATAAAATGTATGGGACCAGTATCATGGCCAGTGATACAACAATTAAACAATGCGGTGACAAGATTAAAGTAAGAGAACTCGATATTGTTCGTGTCAAAGGTAAGGAAACACCAACAACGATTTATGAGCCATTACATCCTGAGGCTATCGATAATAAAATATTAGATAGATTTAACGAGGCATTGAAAGGCTATCGCAACCGTGATTTTAAACTTGCATATACACTCTTTACACAACTAGCAGAACAAGGTGATCTTGCATCAGAAAAATTTTCACAACGCGCCAATATCTATATTGACAACCCACCACCAGCTGGCTGGGATAGTGTCAATACGCTCGATAGTAAATAGCTATTGAGGTATGTAGTGATCAATCAATAAGAAAGCAAACAACGCCATTAAATAGAAAATAGAATAACCAAAGGTCTTAATCGGCATCGTTTCATCTTCGGCTTTTTTAACTGCAAGTGAGTAATACAAAAAGCCCATACCTAAAGCTAATGCACCGGCAAGATAGAATACACCACTCATCAATGTTACGAACGGTAAAATCGTTACAACAATAAGAATAATTGTATATAACAAAATCTGTAACCGTGTAAATTCAAGTCCATGTGTAACTGGCAGCATTGGCACATCTACTTTGGCATATTCTTTATGGCGGTGTATTGCTAATGCCCAAAAATGTGGTGGTGTCCATGCGAAAATAATTAAGAACAATAATAATGAATGCGCATTAATATCACCGGTTATTGCTGTCCAGCCTAATACAGGTGGCGCGGCACCTGCTGCACCACCAATAACAATATTCTGTGGCGTCGCATACTTTAAATACATGGTATAAACCACGGCATATCCGATGAGGGACATAAACGTTAGTATTGCTGTTAATTTATTTACAAAAACAACCAATATAACCATTGCTAAAATGCCAATCGAGAAGGCAAATATTAGCGCACGTTTATTATCCATATGCCCAGTTGGCAGCGGTCTATTTTTTGTTCTTGCCATCTTAGCGTCAATACGTTGATCAACTACTTGATTAATCGCCGCTGCCGAGCCAGCTGCTAAACCAATACCGATGGTGCCAAATATAAAGGGTTCTAAAGGAACCATACCAGGAACAGCAAGCAACATTCCTACCACGGCCGTAAACACAATTAACATGACAACCTTTGGCTTACAAAGATTGTAGTAGTCTCGCCAAGTAATGTCTTTAATGACTACTGGCTCGTCATTTTGTGTTTCATCATTCATCGCTATATGCCTTTAACCAATTCTTGAATATTTCAATAAACGTTCAAGATCTTTTACGACGCCTCTTGGGCTGATGTCACTTTTATAATGCATCATAAGATTACCAAGTGGATCTACAAAGTAGATTCTTTGTGCTTTTTCTGCAGCGTCTAAACCTTCAAATTCAAAATTCTTTAATACTTCAGCCAAGACATCATCTTTCAAACGAATAATCTTCATACCTTGATGCTCTTCTTTTATTTTTTCGAGCTGTTCATTATTACCGTCATTAATGAGCAGCATCACTCTTTGTACACGATCTTTTTCTCCACCCATACCTAAACGTGATTGACGAACCGTGTAAAGATTATTAAAACAGCTCTCATTACACCCTGCTGAATCAATATAAAACATGGTCCACTTGCCATTCAGCATTTCTCTATCAAATTTTTCGCCATCTACTGTTTCTGTAGAAAAATTAGCAATAGGTCTAACCGGTGTCACTAAATTACCCCAGTTCGTCGTTGTATCGGTTTTATAACCATCTCCGATACTATGTAAAACAATCGCCATTCCAACTGGAACAACAAATACCAATACCATCAAAATCAGCGTTAATCGCGGATCCATTCCCGGTTTTTTAGATTGCTGTTCCACTACTCTTCCTCCAAACGTCGACTATTCAAGCCGATATATAAAATAAGTATTACCAATGCCATAGCAAACCACTGTATTGCGTAGCTCTGATTTTTTTCTGGACCAGATGCTACCGGCCGCCAATTCTGTGCATATGCTGCCTCATTCTGCTGCGCTAACTGCAATAGATATGGCGGCATAGTGTACCCTAACTCTTGGTTAATCTGATCTATTTCAACATCTCTAATTATCCGTGGCCATTGTCCATTTGATTCAACCTTACTAATCCCAAAACTGGGTAGTTTCCCAGGTAAATCTGCCAAAATCCCATGAATTAACTGTTGCTTATCTGTTACAGAAATATCAGGTAAATCATCTCTTGTTTGACCTAACGGCAGCCAACCTCGATTCACTAAAACTACTGCTTTGCCATTAGCATAAATAAATGGCGTAATAACAAGAAATCCTGGTCTGCCTTTCTCTACTCGGTTATCTAGTAAGTACTGATGATCTTTATCAAAATATCCATTCATACGAACATGTCTAAAACGATAGTTTTGCTTCTCACTAATTGGCAAAAATATCTCTAATTCAAGCTGTTGCAGGCTTAATGTTAGGGCTTGCTGTGTTTGAGTCTTATATTGTGCCCTGTTTAGTTGCCATACACCCAATCCTATCAAAATAATAAACACTACTAGCGTAATCAGAGACACGCTCTTAGTTGGTTTAAATTGAAAAATACCTATTTGCATGGTCTATCTTCGGCTGTGCCTAAATATTGAATACGTTATACTATGTGACAATTACACATCAGGGTATAGCTAAAATGAAAATTGTCGTCATCGCAATTCTAGCTGGAATCATATTCACTTTATTCAGCGCTATGCGCTTTATGATTACAGATAAAGGTAAAGGCACTCGTACAGTTAAAGCGCTTAGTTTACGAATTGGTGCTTCAATCATTCTTTTTGCAACACTTCTTTTACTCGTCAAACTGGGCTATATCAAACCTAACCCTAGTCCGTATCAATTCCAATAATCAATACTTAATAAAAAACACTAGATTTAACTACATACTCGTCTCAACAATAAAAAGGCGCTGCCTAACGGCAGCGCCTTTTTATGTATCAATATCCTTATTTACAATACGTAAACAAAGATAAATAAACCTAACCAAACCACATCAACAAAGTGCCAATACCAAGCAGCTGCTTCAAATGCGAAATGGTGTTCTTCACTAAAATGTCCTTTCATTGAACGGAACATCATTACCGTCAACATAATTGCACCAATTGTAACGTGCAAGCCATGGAAACCCGTCAACATGAAGAAGGTAGAACCATAAACGCCGGATGACAATTTAAGACCTGTTGAGTATGCATGAATGTATTCGTAGGCTTGGAAACCAACAAACACAAAACCTAATACAACTGTTGCGAACAACCAAAATGTTGTGGCACTACGATTGCCTTTTTTCAACGCCCAATGCGCTAAGGTTACGGTGACACCAGAAGTCAGTAGTAATGCTGTATTTAACGCAGGAATACCCCAAGCACCAATAGTCTCTTTAAAGACACTAAAGCCACCGGCAGCCGCATCTGGCATTACATTTAACGGCCATGATGGTACAAATCCATTATATAAAAACTCATTTGTAGCGACATTATTATCTGCGCCACCTAACCATGGCACCGATAATGTTCGAATGTAATAAAGTGCTCCAAAGAACGCCGCAAAGAACATGACTTCAGAGAAAATAAACCACATCATGCCCATACGGAACGAGATATCAACCTGCCCATTGTAAGCACCGCTTTGGCTTTCACTAATAACCTGACCAAACCAGCCAAACAACATGAAGATTATAATCGCCATGCCTACATACATCATTGTCAGATTCCCTTCACCCATAATAGGTGTTTTATCTGACAATGAACTGGCAAAGCCGAACAACATTGTGAACATACCAATTGAGCCAATAATTGGCCATTTGCTTGGTTCCGGTAAGTAGTAGCTACCGCTTGCTTGAGACATACTATTATCCTCTCTAACTTTAATATCGCGTATTTATTACGTCATCTGCAAATAGCTTCGACGTTTATAATTATTTAGGGTTAACCCCTGTTATTGCGGTGTAGCACTTCCAACTTTCGTTGGTTCCTCCTCCACTCCGCTCTGTTTCGTATCAAAAAAAGTATATGACAACGTTATCGTATTCACATCCTTTGGTAAATCGGGGTCAACAATAAACCGTAACGGCATTTCCTTGTCTTCACCTGGCCCAAATTTTTGTTGCGAAAAACAAAAGCATTCTGTTTTATTAAAATACTTTGCAACCTTAAATGGTGATACAGCTGGGATAGCCTGACCAATAATTGTTCGGTTACTCAAATTCTTCGCATAATACGATACTGTCGCCACTTCACCGGGATGAACTTCAATCCGTCTTGTTAACGGCCTAAATTCCCACGGCAAATCAGCATTAACATTGGCATCAAATTCTATTTTTATTAACCGAGTCATATCCGGCCGTTCTGCCAATGCTTGTTCCGTTTCTATTCGTCCGGTTCGTCCACCTAAACCGGTTAAATCACAAATTAACGTATACAGTGCAGGTAAGCCAACTAGTGCAAATATCACCATACCTACTGCTGCAAAGGATAATTTCCTTACTGTCCGTTTATTTGCCTTTTGTCGTTCTTCATTCATCGAAAACTAACAAGCAAAATAAACCCTACATAAAAAGTTAGTGCTAATAACGCCAGTAATCCAACCAACCTAACTGCTTTTTTTTGCTGTTTATTTTCCATTTTTCTATTCACTCAAACGTACCCAGTAACACATCGTTACTGGGTATTAAGTCTGATTATTTAACCTCTGGTGCTTCTGCAAAAGTGTGGTATGGCGCTGGTGATGGAATAGTCCATTCCAAGCCCTCTGCACCTTCCCATACTTGGTCAGTTGCCTTTTCACCACCCTTGATACACTTAATAATAAGTGCCAAGAATAATAATTGCGAAAGACCGAAACCAAATGCACCAATACTAGACATGAAGTTAAAGTCAGCAAAAGCAGCATTGTAATCAGGAATACGACGTGGCATACCGGCTAGCCCTAAGAAATGCTGAGGGAAGAAGGTAATGTTTACGAAGATCACTGATAACCAAAAATGCCAATTACCTAATGTTTCGCTGTACATATGACCAGTCCATTTTGGTAACCAGTAGTAAACAGCGGCAATGATTGAGAACAATGCACCTGTTACTAGTACGTAATGGAAGTGAGCCACAACGAAGTATGTATCATGGTATTGGAAATCAACCGGCGCAATACCCAACATCAAGCCTGAGAAACCACCAATCGTAAACAAGATGACAAATGCCAGCGCCCATTTCATTGGTAATTCAAACGACAATGAACCCTGCCACATGGTTGCAACCCAGTTGAACACCTTCACACCTGTTGGAACCGCAATCAAGATTGTTGCATACATGAAGAATAACTCACCGGCAACAGGCATACCCACTGTGAACATGTGGTGAGCCCAAACGATGAATGACAAGAATGCAATTGATGCTGTTGCGTAAACCATTGAGCTGTAACCGAACAAACGTTTACGAGCAAAGGTTGGGATGATCTGAGAGACCACACCAAACGCAGGTAGAATCATAATGTAAACTTCTGGATGACCAAAGAACCAGAAAACATGCTGGAACAAGACTGGATCACCACCGCCAGCGGCGTTGAAGAACGATGTACCGAAGTTACGATCCGTCAACATCATGGTTACCGCACCCGCAAGTACTGGCATAACTGCAATCAATAAGAATGCTGTGATTAACCACGTCCATACGAACAATGGCATTTTCATCAATGTCATGCCAGGCGCACGCATGTTCATGATAGTTGCGATGATGTTAATAGAACCCATGATTGATGAGAAGCCCAACATATGTACAGCAAAGATGAAAAAGTCTGTACTTGGTGGCGCATAGGTAGTTGACAGTGGCGCATAGAATGTCCAACCGAAGTTAGGACCGCCGCCTTCCATGAACATAGTCGAAAGTAACATGGTGCCTGCGAATGGCAGAATCCAGAAACTCCAGTTGTTCATACGAGGCAATGCCATATCAGGTGCACCAATCATCATAGGTACAAGCCAGTTAGCCAAACCAACGAAGGCTGGCATGATGGCACCAAATACCATGATCAAACCATGCATGGTTGTCATTGAGTTAAAGAAGTCTGGATCTACCCATTGCATACCAGGTTGGAGTAATTCAAGACGGATAACCATCGCGAATGAACCACCAACTAGTAACATAGCAAAGGCAAACCATAGGTACAAAGTACCAATATCTTTATGGTTAGTTGTAAACAACCAACGGCTTAGTCCGCTTGGGGCGCCGTGGTGTTCGTGTTCTGCGTGAGCTGTACTCATAATTTTAATCTCCAGAAACGCGTACCGCTTTAGCGGGCAGCCTTAACGT